>JAAYQH010000135.1 GCA_012519365.1 Planctomycetota bacterium
ACGAATCGGATCGCCGGGATCCGTACAACGCAGCCAGTCTTTGGCCAAAAGCGCAAAATCCTCAAACGTAACGTAGCAATCCCGATTCAAATCGCCGACCAGATATGTCTGGGGATCCTCACAGGAGGGTTTGCCCACGACAGATTCATACGTGGTACCGATTCGCAGCTCATCCAGTGACCAGACGGCACCCGGGCCGCCTATCAAGGCAATTTGCTCAATTGCCGCCATCGACCGATCTGAAAATGTCCCTTCAACAGTCCACTGAACCTGTGCTTCAGACAGCGGAACGGCATCTACCCCCGCCTGAATCGCCTTCACGCAGGCCCCCTTGAATTGTCCATCGTGCAGTTCAACCTTGGCAATCAACCAATAGACGGCGTCCATCTCCACGATGCCCGACGCTGAGGCGGCAACTTCATCGGATTTAGCAACGAAAAACTGCTCGCTGTCGCTCACACCGAACGAGACGATCGCCGCTGCCTGGGCATCTTGCAGTTCAATCGCCAGGGCATCGTTTGGCCCCCTATCGGGTGTCTGGTCCAATGCCCGACTGACCAGGACGCTGATAAACAGACTTTCCGTGTCGTTTGAGGTAATGGGGTTGGCCAGACGGCGCTGCACCGAAAGCCCCTGTGCGGTCGAATCCACCCGACCCAGTTGACGCGTTAATCGATATCCGTTGAACGGAATGTCAGCAGAATTGAAACGCGGATGCCACAGCCGAGTGAATTCGCCTGTACCTGTCCAGGAGCCCGTCCAGCCCACCCCGCCGCGGCGTGGATCGGCCGCGTTGCCAAATCCATCATATTGACTTAGCATTGGATCATGGGGGCCGTTTTCGAGCGTATCGATGCTGCATTTGTAAAGACGAACCAGCGTTGAGCCGGTTTCTTCAAACAAAACGCCGATACTGCCGTCGGCCAGCCGTTTCAGGTCCGAGTAGGCGGCAAAATTGCGATGAATCTGCACCGGATTGATAAATGACCGACCTTCGTCATAACTGGTCCAGACGGCCATATTGTACCGTCCGCCTGCCGTTCCGATGGGTTCGCCCAAAGGTCCGCTGAACAGGATTCGGTCGCGGTCATCACCGTCTTGTTTGGCCGAGAAGCGTTCCAGTCCGCAATCCACGGGGGTAATATAGATGTCGCCGGTCGATTGCTGCGTCCAGGTTTGACCGCCGTCGCTGCTGTGCAGTCGCACACGATACAACCCGGAATTGGGACGCGCATCCCACAACAGATCGCCATGGGTCAGTTCCACCACGTCGGACTCATTCAACGGAGGAAATGACGTCTTCAATTCGCCGGCCTGCCAGGTTTGTCCGGCATCATCGCTGAACACCGAAATCGGATACTGTCCATTGACATGGGCGGGAATCAACAAACGCCCATTTCTGGAAGACTGCGTTTGCCAGCGGAGCTGAATGCCGTGTCCCGGGCCGGAATTTAACGCCCGCCAGGCAGGGTTTTTGACCTGGGGATTCAGATTGATCGGGCCTGACCATGTCTTGCCGTTATCGTCGCTGGTCTGTAAGAGCAAAACGGACGAGGTTTCATCCAAACCGGCAGGAACACATCCCTGGCCGCACAAATCCGGCCACTGGGTATAGAGCAGATGCACCTTGCCGGCGACCATGTCGGTTAGAGGCCGGGGGTCGGAAAAATCAAACTGTGAATCGTGCTGCAGCACCACCAGCGGTTCAAAGGTCGCTCCGTGATTGGTCGACCGTTTCATCACCATATCAATCGGCTGGGGATAGCCGGGGTCGCCGCTGTTTCGTCGGCCCTCAGCAAACGCCAGCACAGACCCGTCCGGCGCGACAGTCAGAGAAGGAATCCGGTAATTTGGCGTCCCCTGGGGCCCTTCCTGACCGCCGACAAACACATCGGTAATTCCCGTCACCGGCCAGTCATTGTCTTCAATGACAACACGCAGCGTCGGCAGTGTAAGTTGATCATATGCAGGCAGACTCGAGGCGGAGGTAAAGAATATCTGGCCTTCGTGAAGGCCTTCCACGATAGTGTCGTCAACGGCTGTTATTGTTACGATTTGCGGCACAACCGGATCTGCCGGCGGCTCAAAAACCAGTGTAATTTCCGATTGACCATTAACATAAAGCTGGTTATCCGTTTTGACCGTGATCGATACCGGCGCGGTGGGGTTCTTGCGAACAAAAATGTCGTAAGACAGCGCCCCGCCGCCCTCGCGAAGCGAATCGCCATGGGCCACAACATCGATCGGCAGGACTTCGGACAAAACAACATCGTCTACCCCCAGATACGCGCCGTCAACGCTTTGGATCCGCTTAATGCGGACAAACGCCCGATCGGCATCATCGAGCGTGCCCGTTGTGAAGGAATGTGTCACGACGTGGTCGGCTTTGGATTGGGGGATTTGCCAGCCGTCGCCTCGAGCCAACACGGTTTGGGGGCCGTTGATTACGGAGACTGCCGAGGCTGCATCCGGCCCGATGAGAATATCGTAAGACACTTCGACCGTACGGCTGCCGACGCTGGTTTCGGCCACCAAGACAGCTGAAAACAGATACTCCGTGCCGCTTTTAAGGCCTTCGATTGGGCGGCTGATGATACCGGCGCCGTCTTCGATGGTTATCCACATCCGCGTACCGCCAAAATTGCGCGTATCCCAAATTTCATTGGATCGAGCCACCGAGGGCGTATAATGCGCTGTCCAGTTTCCGCTGGGCACGCCGTTAATCGCGAATACCGTCTTATCCCCTGGGTCGTAGGCCTCAAAGTCATCACTGAATAAAATGCCGCCATGGACAGAACTAACCCCAAGGCACATCATCAGACACAATAAAGCACCGCCAACTTTTTTTGCATTGATCATTTTTACCAATCCCCATTTGAGTTTTCCGGGCAACACCGCTGCCTGGGCGTCTGCTCGTCGATTTCTGTTAGTCTCTAATTATGGACCGGCAGATGTAACGATTCGGCCACACCTGCCGGTCTTGTAGGAACCTAAAACAGGTTCACCCAAACTAAACTGTCCGCATCAACTACGGCAGACACGTCGGCACGATATTACATTCCAGCCAGCTTTGGGCAAAGGCGGCAAAGTCATACAAATCCACCCGGCAATCGCGGAACTGCTGACCAATACCGTCGGGGCCGGCAATGTCAAACTCAGGATACCCCAAGCAGATCTCCTCGTCCGGCTTAACTTCCACATACAACCTTGCCACCGCATACGCATCCAGCGGATAGCTCCAAATCCGCACATCATCCA
>JAAYQH010000136.1 GCA_012519365.1 Planctomycetota bacterium
ACTGACGAGATTGAGGATTTTGTGTCCCGAGTCCGCAATACCCCCCGACGAAGCGAGCCGCTGCCGGCCCAAACACCCGTCACAGCCGCCGCTCCGTCGGAGCTGGACAAGCGTCTGGCCTAATAACGTGTCGGCCTCAGCATCAGCGATGCTGCCTCATAAACATCGACGCTTTGAATCGTCCCGTCCGGATTAAACCGCATCGGCGAGATGCACGTTTCACGCTTGTAGCCCGAACCGTCGGGAATCGCGAACCGATGGTACGCGATAAACCATTTGTCTTCGCCCGGCACCTGCACCACGGAATGATGGCCGGCGCCCTTAACCATCCCTGCGGCCTTGAGAATGGGATTGTCAGCGGCCTTTTTGAACGGCCCTGTCGGCGAATCCGACATCCCGTAAGCAACGCTGTAACGCGGGTCGCGGGTATCGTACTCCGACCACATCAGGTAATAAATCCCATTGCGCTTGATGACAAACGTCCCTTCGTTGTAGCCGGGCGGAGTGATCTCCCGTACCCCTTCAGGATCAAACGAAATCATATCATCGTTCAATTTCACCACCCAGCAATGTCCTTGCCCCCAGTACAAATAGGCCGAACCGTCCTCATCGACAAACACCATCGGGTCGATGGCCTGCCCGGGCCAGCGGCCTTTTGGCACCAGCGGCTTGCCCAGCGGGTCGGTAAATGGGCCGTACGGCGTATCGGCCACGGCGACGCCAATGTTTTGAGCCGCCGAGGTATAGAAATAGTATTTGCCGTTTTTGGTCGCTATGGCCGGGGCCCAGGCGTTGCGATTGGCCCATTGGACATCCACCCCCAGCCACAGAATCACGCCGTGGTTTTTCCAGTGAACCAAATCATCAGAAGACATACAACTAAACGCCCGTGAGGCCCAGCCTTCCGAGCCGTCAGTCGTGGGGTAAATGTAATACCGACCGTCAAACACCGCGATATGCGGATCGGCGTGATACCCCGGCAACACCGGCGGCGGGGGCAATTGTGCGCTTCGAGCGGCCAGCGGACGGCCGATCGACCGCGGAATGGCCAGCACCGTGCCGTGCCGCTGGCCTTGAACAGTTTGTACCTGGTCGCTGATATCCGTCCAGTGTTTGAAATCCTGCGTTTTCAGCGCCCCGTAACGGCCGCTGCCGTAGAAGTCCACATACATCACGTACCCATCGCCGACCCGCGCAATCGTCGGCCCCTCGGCACGGGCCCGCAGCACTGGTGTTTGGATCAACTCATACGGCCCGAGCGGATCCTCGGCTATCGCTTGATAAATCGGACCCCAAATGCCGAGCCGCTGTTTATCGCCTTCTTTGATCGTCAGGATAAAACGCTCCTCATACTCAATGATCGTCGCATCAATATGATCGAAACCCGGATCAAACAGAACACGCGGCTCACTGAAGGTCTGAAAATCTTTCGTGGTGACATAATACGTGCGGTTGTTCATCCGATCCGGCGAGGCCGTCTCCGCAAAACGCCCTTCGACATCAGATGACCACGTGATGATATACACATCGCGTTTTTTGTCATAGAAGGTTTCCGGCGCCCAGCAATTCCGCGTGCCGGGAACATTTTCCATCACCGGCAGATAGCGCTGCTGCGACCAGTTAATCAAATCGCGTGAATAAGCATAGCCGATGCCCTTATCACCCCAGCCGGTCGTCCAGACCATATGAAACACGCCGGCCGGGCTGCGCAGAAGATGCGGGTCACGCATCAAACGGCTGCCCACCTGCGGCTCAAGAAAAACACCCTCAATTTCCGTCCAGTGGTAACCGTCTTCGCTGAGAGCCAAATGCAGGCCGTCGCCGTTGCCCCGAAAGGAGGTAAACAGATAGACGGTTTCCGTTTCGACGGCGGCGGCAACCGAGGCCATGCCTGCCAACACCATCACACACACCGCCACCCTTAAAAATTGCCATCCGCCCCGACAAAAACCCGTCATAATCTGTCTCCTTTCTCAAACATCAACTTTCTTTTTCATATGCATCATAGAAAAACCGTAAATTCACACCGTAAACTTTCGCACTTTTTAGGCGACCAATTTTAATGAGGATTTATCAAAAACATACCGACCTTCCGATGTCTTTATTATCCCGGATTTCCCAAGTAAATCCGTGCAAAAAG
>JAAYQH010000137.1 GCA_012519365.1 Planctomycetota bacterium
CAAACTCAGGATACCCCAAGCAGATCTCCTCGTCCGGCTTAACTTCCACATACAACCTTGCCACCGCATACGCATCCAGCGGATAGCTCCAAATCCGCACATCATCCAGTAACCCAATATGCGGCACAGAGCCGTCCGGCAATTCAGCACCAAATATCAGACTGGCCGGACTGGGCTGCGGCACCCCCGTGCTGGTCGCCTGGTTGCTCAGCACCCCGTTGACATAAACTCGCCCCGTGCCAGTGGCCGCATCATACGTGCCGGTCACAAAATGCCAGCTGCCGTCAGCAATAAAAACGCCTGAACCCAGGTCGACAAACGACTGACGCAGCGTGTGAACCGCATTACCTGCGGCGTTGCGGGTCAAAATAAACCCACGGGCCGGATTCTGTCCCTGCTTGGACACATACGCGCCCCACACCCCGGTCCGGGTGGTCTGTACCCAGGCGCTGACCGTATAACCACGCGGATAAAAATTGTAAAACTCGGCACTGTCGGTCATCGTTACGATATCCTGCGGGGAACCGTACATCTCCAGTGCCAGGCCGTCAATGCCGTCCGCAAAGTTCGGATCGAACGCCGCTCCGTGGTGGGCAACCGCTTCAGGATACACCTCGGTAACCGCATCGTTCAAATCGCCGTCCAATTTCCACCAGCCGACCAGACGTTCGGTGAGCAACTGGACTGCATTCGTGGCGGCCGGAATATTCAAACTGTTGTCCGCCACACAATAGTAAAACCCTTCGTCGGCAATCCGGACATCCTCAATCACCAGAGTCGGAGCGGTTTGACCGTCCAGCGCTATGCCGTCTTTATACCACTGATAGGTTTCGGCATTGACCGCGGTAATCGAAAATTCCGCCGTCCCGCCGGCCTCGACGGTTTGACCAACTGGATTTTGTATAATCACCACTTCAGCCGGCGCGGTGGTAAACCGCCACACCGGACCCGTATGCACAATCGGCATCGGCTCATTCGGCTCCAGCGCGTCAACACGCCAATAGTAAGTTAATCCGTTGAGCAGGCCCTCCGGATCATAGAAAAAGTCCGCCGCATCATCCGTCGTCGTCTTGACCGGCGTCAGGCCGTAGTACTCCGGATGGTGTTCATTGGGCTCTGTACCGAGATAGACATTGTAGGTAATTCCCTGTCCGCTGATAAACTCGGACTGCTCCCAAGTCAGCACGACATCCAGCTGAACAAAGTTTGCACCCTCTTCGGGATAAGGACTAAGCGGCACAAACTTGACTTCCTGGTCCACTTCAAGTTGAATCCACGCGGTTTCGCCCCAGTTGGTATGAGAATAAGTCATTCCGATTCGCTGACCGGCATACTCTGAACCGATCGGCTCGGTCGTATAAGAAACCGGGTCAACGGTCGTATTGAAACTAAATGAACCGATCACAACGCCGGTATTGGTCTGATCATCCCAGGCAAGAATATCACCGTGATAGATATACCCGTTCCAGGGACGAAAACGGCTGATCGTAAGGGTCACGGCGTCACCGGGGACAATCACCGCATCGGTAATCCGGCGAATCGTCATGCCGCTTCCCCAGAGACCCTGGTTTTCATCCATAAGACCATAACCGCTGCCGGCCGCCAACTCTTCCCATACTTCGCCAAAATCCAGATTAGAGGCATAATCAAAATCCTCATACAGGATAACTTCCGCATTCGCCTGCAACACAATCAAGGCAAACAGGGCAAGTAAACTCACCGAAAACTTGTATGCTCTCATCATTGCTCTCCAAAAAAATTTGCTTCCATTAAAACACGCCGTTTGTGACTGCAAATGACGAATATGCCTTCGTCTTGTAGCCGTCCACTACAATTTCAATTAGGAGGTGTAAAACAATCATTTGATTGTTTTTTCACCACGAAGAACACTAAGATCACGAAGGAAATCGTTTTTACTTCACTCAAATCTTCGTGTTTCTTCGTGCCCTTCGTGATTCAATTACACATCAATCGGTCATTCTATTTTATACGACCCCTTAGAGACATTCCGGCACGATATTACATTCCAGCCAGCTTTGGGCAAAGGCGGCAAAGTCATACAAATCCACCCGGCAATCGCGGAACTGCTGGCCAATGCCGTCGGGGCCGGCAATGTCAAACTCAGGATACCCCAAGCAGATCTCCTCGTCCGGCTTAACTTCCACATACAACCTTGCCACCGCATACGCATCCAGCGGATAGCTCCAAATCCGCACATCATCCA
>JAAYQH010000138.1 GCA_012519365.1 Planctomycetota bacterium
CCGAGCACACCGGCTATGCCTTTACAGAGTGGTCCGGCGATATTGCAGGTACCGCCAAAACAATCACGTTGACCTTAAATGAGGATACGTCGGTGGTCGCCAATTTCAAGATCGTAATCAATCGCAACATGTTTAGAAGATAGTATCGGACTTGCTTCGGCAGTGGGTTTGAGATATGCTGTCCTGCAATGACACAGCAGGACAGACAAGAGCGAGTACAAGCAATTCGGGAATCCATCAAAGAATTCCCGACTGGGCCGGGCCTGTATTTTATGAAAGATGCCGACGACAAGGTATTGTATGTCGGGAAAGCAAAGAATCTGCGAAGCCGCGTGTCCAGTTATTTCCAACCCTCGGCCAACCTGCACGAAAGCCGCGGGCCATGGATTGCCGAGATGGTCGAAAAAACCGCATCGGTGGACTATTTGCCGACCGAAACCGAAGTGGATGCGATCTTGCAGGAAGCCCGTCTGATCAAGGACATTCACCCGTCGTACAATACCGACCTCAAAGACGCCAAGACTTTTCCCTATCTGGAAATCACGACGCGACAGGATTTTCCCGGCGTCTATATTACCCGCAATCCGCAGGATTCCCGCAGCCGATTGTTTGGTCCCTTTACCAGTGTCAGTGAACTGCGGGCGGTGATTGTGGTCTTGCAGAAGATTTATAAATTTCGCACCTGTATGCTGGATATTCGAGCAGACGACCCCAAACGCCGATTTTTTCGCCCCTGTATTTTATACAACATCCGTCAATGCACCGCACCGTGCGGCGATCGGATATCCAGGGCCGATTACCGAAAGCAAATTCGTGATTTTATCTCTTTCTTGCAATCCAAACGTACCACGGTTCTCAAACGGCTGAACAAGCAAATGACCGAAGCCGCCGCTCGGCTGGACTTTGAAACCGCTGCCGAATGCCGCGACCGGATTCGTCTGATCGAGAGCCTTGACAAACGCGGCGTCGAGGATGGCCATATCCAGCCTGAAGTCTTTGCCGCCGAGCCGGCTGAGGCGCTGGCAAAACTCCAGATGCTGCTTAAAGCCGACCAGCCGATTCGCATTATCGAAGGATTTGATATTGCTCATCTGGCCGGCACGGAAACCGTTGGCTCAATGGTGCAGTTCATCGACGGCCGGCCATTTAAGGACGGGTACCGGCGATTCAAAATCAAAACTGTCAGCGGTATTGATGACTATGCCTGCCTCAAGGAGATTGTGACCCGTCGCTACAAACGCGCCCTGGACGGCGAAGAACTCTGGCCCGACGTGGTGCTTATTGACGGCGGAATCGGCCAACTGCACGCCGCCGAGGAGGCCTTTGCCGAGATGGGTGCGCCCCAGCTGCCGAATCTAATGTCTATCGCTAAAAAAGAAGAACTGCTCTATATTCACGGCCGAAATAAGGAGATTCGACTGTCGCCCACAAACCCGGTTCGCAAACTCCTTCAATACGTGCGTGATGAAGCCCACCGCTTCGCCCAGCATTACCACCACCTCCTTCGCAAGAAGAAAATGCTCAATGGCGGCTGACCGCAGGTCCCGTATAGCCCTTCCACATAGCCTTTAAGTCGGCTGACAGACGCACGCCTCGCGGGTGAAAGTACCGTCGTTGGGCCCATTCCCTTCCGGCAGGGGATGAGACAGACCTAATTAGATAAACAGGATTTATATTTCCAGTATATCTTTTTATGTGTAAGTGTTGTTTTGTCGGACGAAAATTTTGCTTGAACCCCTGAATAGTGTCTGCGATAATAAAAGAAGATATAGGCTTGGA
>JAAYQH010000139.1 GCA_012519365.1 Planctomycetota bacterium
CGCCTGAGCCTGCTGTTGAACCTGCCGCGTCTGTGCCGCTGTACGGGTGGTGGTGATACGCTCGGTCTGCGGCGTTCGAGCCGTCGAGGCGGTACTTTGCCTCTGAAGCAGCGTTTCACTGGAACTCAACTCAAACGTCTTATACTCGGCGATCTGTTCAAGCTGCTTTGCTAGTGTCTTTTGCTCAGCATCGCTCATGCCCATCCAGTCGCAAAACGTCGACAAAACGGCCTGGGCCTGTTTGTTGACCGTTTCTCGATTGGTTATCGCCCAGGCCAGCGGCATCTTGGCGTTTTCATCTTCGATGGTGATGACCGCCCTGGCCGAGCCGATTTGAAGCTCTATCGGCTCAATCACATACGGCCACGGCGGGCCATACGGCCCTGGCACCTGCATATCATTCGGATCAATTTCAAGAATTGTATCCCACGCATCAACGGCCGAATCCCCCCCCATGGATGGTTGCTCCGGCAGCGGCAGATTGGGGTCATTCACGGCAACCCCGAACAGCGCCGCCAGATGACTGACCATTTCCGTGCTGCTTAACGGAGGCATTTTGTTCAGAACGGCATCGGGCTTGAGGACCTTCTCAAGCTGCTCATCGGTTGCCGTCTCGGCCCAGTTCTGCAAAAAAATTCGGTACTGCTGATCATTCATTGCAAACAAATCCGAAAAATCGGGCAGATCCTGACGGGCCGAAAGGCGAAAATTCTGACGCGGCAGGGTACTGAAGATATATTTCATCGCCGAATCCAACGCGTATCGTGCCCGCTGGTACTCAATCATATACGCCTGACGGCGTTTGACCATCGCCACGCGAACCGACAATCCCGCCAGCAGTGCCGACAGCACCGCCAGCGTTACCACCGCTACCACCAGCGCCACCCCGGCAGGCGGTCGGTATCTCCATCGTGTTTGTTGGGTTCGGTTCATCATCGCTTTCATTGACGTTATTTACCTGTCCGATTCTTCCGGCCTCTGCAAGTCGGTCGTTTCATCGGCCGGTATTTGTTCGGCATCCACATCGATATCGTTCGGATCGACCGCCGGCAGCGTCTCAGTGTCAATCTTGCGCGGAATAAACTGATAGGGAATAAACCGTGTTCGATCCACTGCTACCGTTCGATACAAAATTTTCTCTTCCGGCACGCCCAGCCGGCCCGTCGGCAGTTCCTCCAGCGGAGCAAACGAAATGCCGATTTGCACCGCCGTCGGCAGGGTCGTGGATGTCCAGGCCGTACCGAAGGCATCGCCCTGCTGAGATCGCAGTTCAAAATGCGTCAAGCCGTCGGTGATGGGAATAAACAGGCCGCCGCTGGGAGAGACATCCGACCCGCTTTCGATCACCTTGTCTTCATAATTCAGCCCGTCGTGCATGCGATACAATATCAGCGACTGCGTAAACGGGTCATACGTCGTCTGCCAGACCACCCGTTCAAAGACATCCGCACGAGGCGGATTGCCTTTGCCGTAGTATTTGTTTTCGATGGTCAATTGCGCCGAGTTGTATCTGTTGTCGTACTTGTTGCGAAACTGAATCGTCGCGTCAAACCCCGGCGCCACCAGACGGTCGATGTCCTCGGCGATTTTTTGCAAAATCTCCTGCGCCAGCCGGTTTTCGTCCAGATGACCGGTCAACTGGCTCACATCCCGCCGAACACGGTGGTACATCTGCAAGACCGCCGTCAGCAGGGCCGCCGAGAGCGTCAGCACCACCAGCGTTTCAATCAGCGTGAAACCTTTGTCATAAAAACCGAATTGGGATGTTTTTTTTGTCATTTACGAATTCAGCAATTGCAGGAAAATCGGAATCAACTCTTCCGGGATATTCGGAAATTGCCGGCGAAACTCGTCGGCCGTCCAGACCTTGTTCGGTTGTTCGGTCGGTGTTTGCGGCCGGCTGCCGGAAGAATCGGGCGGCCCGGATGAGTCGCCTTGTCCCGTCGAGGAACCGCCGCTGTCCGTGCCCGATGCACCGCTTCCGCCGCCGCTCGATCGCGAGCCGCTCCAGCCGAGGTATGTCGGCTCATAGGTTTTGGCAAAGGCGTTGTATTTGTCAAAATCCATTCCGATCCGCTCAAGAAACCGATTTTCCTGTTCGCGCAACTCCTCGATAAACTCGGTATAGCCGTCGTCGAAACCATGTTTGGAGATATACTCCAGTTTTTGGCGCCGCTGCCGTTCCAGAAAACTTGTATAGGCGTCCACATCCAGCCCGCTGTCTTGCAGATAGGCAATGGTCGTTTCCTGCACCGCCGCTTCGTCCTGGCCGGAGGCCGTGCCGGAAAGCAGACTCAAATACTCCTCTTCGGCGCGCTGCTGCTGAAGAATCTGACGCACCACTTCGCCCGGCAGATTCGTCAACCAATGCTCCAGCTCAATTTCCTGATAGTCGCCTTTGCTGTCGGTATAGCCAGCCGAGCACACCGCCCGCACCCACATGGCATTATTGATCGGCTCGTGGAACGGCTCAACAACCACCTGCCA
>JAAYQH010000140.1 GCA_012519365.1 Planctomycetota bacterium
ATTACAAAAATGGCTTACAATTTCCTGCCTTGCGACTGAAATCAGGCGTATCTTCTGCCTCCCTCGTTGACGGACTGGCTGCCGCAAGAGCATCGGGTGTGGTTTGTCCTCGATGCGGTTGAACAAATCGACCTGTCCGAGTTTTACAAAAAATACCGTACAGACGGGGTCGGCAATTCATCCTTTCATCCTTCGATGATGGCAGCTCTGCTGATCTATTCTTACTGTACCGGCGAGCGTTCCAGCCGAAAAATTGAAAAGCACTGCCAGACGGATGTGGCTTATAAGGTTGTTACTGCCAATCAGTCTCCCGACCCCAGTACGATCAGCCGGTTTCGCAAGGACAATCAGTCGCATTTGAAAAAGCTGTTTCTGGACATTCTTCGTCTTTGTGCTGAAGCGGGATTAGTCAAGCTCGGCAAGGTCCCACGGGACGGCACAAAGATGAAAGCCAATGCTTCACTGTCCGCCAATCGAACACTGAAGCACCTGGAGCAGGAAATCGACAAGATGCTATCCGAGGCAGAAGCTAAAGATGCCGAAGAAGACAAAACCTATGGTGCTGATAAGCGAGGCGATGAACGGCCTGAAGAGTTGTGGGACCGTCATAGCCGAATAAACCGTCTAAAGGCCTGTAAAGAGCGTTTAGAGCACCAAAGGGCAGAAGCCGAAAAACAACAGCAGGACAAAATCGACGCGCGTAAGGAGTTGACGCTGACGGCGCTGGAGGCCATCAAGACCGATACCGGTTAATCTATCGCCGACAGAGTTGATGGAGCGAAAACTTCTGACCGAACGAGGCCGAGAATTATATAAGATTCGAGGCCAGACCGTCGAACCGGTATTTGGGCAGATTAAAGATGTTCGCGGTTTTGATCGGTTTATGCAGCGAGGCATTGAGGCATGCCGAGGCGAGTGGTCGCTGCTATGCGCTACGCACAACCTTCTGAAGCTGTGGCGCAGCGGCAAGGCCTGCTGGAATTGATAAAAAGGCCGTTTTTTCTCCGTTTGACGTGTAATTTTGCCTGATATTTGGCAAAAACGCGATACCCTATAAAAAGTTAAGAAAAGGTGTTCGGGAAACAGAGAATTGAGCCGTCTGTCCCGGACAGCCGTCGAATCCAATGGTTGGATTCGAAAATCATTGTGCAACAGGCTCTTAACGGGAGAAACGAAATGAACAATCCATGTCCTTCAGAGACGGGCTGCTGCCCAAAGTTCGCCCCGACATCCTGGGACGAAAAAGAGTTTCAGTGGGACGGTAAGCTGTTCATCAAAGACAAGGTGCGTTGTTTTATGCACATCCCGCTGAATTTCGGCAAGGTGATGGTGCGGTGTGTGGACAAAATCGACAAGGCAGGCGCCTTTACGCCGCAGCCGCCGCTGGCTCTGTCGGATCACATTTCGCCGTGGACGATGGAGCTTTATCTTGAGGTTTGCAAACAGGTTCCGCAGGCTGACAATGTAACCATCAGCGGGACATTCCTTTCAAAAGTGTCCGAGGGGCCCTACAAAGATACACGCCTGTGGTGCAAACAGATGCAGGAGTGGGTTATCGACAAGGGCAAAACTATCAAACGGCGCTTGATGTATTACACAACGTGTCCCAAATGCGCCAAACACTATGGTAAAAATCATGTCGTCTATTTTGCGCAGGTGTCCTGAATGGCACTGGAAATTGAAGCCAAGGTCAAGGTTGATGCTCTGGACTCGGTGGCCGATGCGCTTCGGGCGGTCGGTGCGCGTTTTGTTGCCGAGCGCGTTCAGCACGACGTGCATTTTCAGGATGCCGCCGGCCTGCTGAAAAAAAACCGGTGCGGCCTGCGGCTGCGCACGGAAACGTCCGACGGCAAAACCGTTTCGATTCTGACCTTCAAAGGGCCGCGGCAGGGCGGCGCCTATAAGAAACGCGAGGAGATCGAAACCCCGCTCGGCGATGCTGAGGCGATGACCGCTATTCTCAACCGCCTGGGATATTACGCGGCGGTGACGGTTTCAAAAACACGGCAGGTATGGACGCTGGACGGTTGTGAGGTGTGTCTTGACGATGTGCCGCCGTTGGGATGCTTTGTGGAGGTCGAAGGGCCCGATGAACAGACAATCCGCTCGGTGCTGGTTCGATTGGCCCTTGCCGACAGGCCGCATATCAGCAAGGGTTACGCGTCGATGATGGCCGCACTGAAGTAAGATCAACGGCGTGGCCTTTTCACTAAAAAATGGCGGAGGCGAATGGGAGTCGAACCCACCCGGGACGGGACCGCCGCCCCACACTGGTTTTGAAGACCAGGAGCAACACCGGTTGCCTGTCACCTCCGATAGTCTAAGCCAACGCCAAAGTCAATTCTGACAATCCATATCATCGGCTCAGTAGACACGTTTATTCTTCCGTTTTTATCTGCCGGATGACCGACGTATAGAACATCATAGCCGGTGAGCCGCCAAAGGCAATACCCAACCAGGCGGCTTCCTCTATTTCCGCCTGTGAAAAGCCCATTTTTTGAGCTTTTTTCAGATGGACTTTCAGGCACGGCTCACATCGGCTCAGAACGCACAGGGCAATCTGGGCGGTCTGTTTGCTGACGGCGTCCAGTCCGCCGGGACGAGCGGCCGAGGCCAGAAAGTTTTGAAATGCCGTCTCAGTGCCGATTGGTTGGCCCCCCGGCGGTGAGGGGCAGCAGCATGCGTCCGCCGTCGCGCCGCCGGGTTGTGCGGATGGGACAGTTTGCGGCTCGCTTTGAGCTGTCCATGGTCGATCCTCCGGCCGGTCGGCTTCAGGATGGGGGCGGCTGTGGTCGGTTCGCAGTCGAATGCGACCGGTGCCGGGTCCGAGAACATCGCCGATGGCAGCGGCACAGGCGATGCCGGCTTGATGCAGGTCGCTGAGCAGCGCCTCGGCTTTGTCGGCGGCAATGGCGATCAGCAGTCCCCCGGAGGTCTGCGGGTCGTAGAGCATATCCTCCATCAGCTCGCTGACATCGG
>JAAYQH010000013.1 GCA_012519365.1 Planctomycetota bacterium
CGGCCAGCGCATCGGCCCGCTCGGCCAGTTGCCGCACCATCGCCCGGCTTGGCCGCTGCCGCCAGTCCCAGACGCACACCAGCACCGGCCCGGCCTGCCCCTGAAGCTCAACGCCGTACGCCGATAAATCCGGCAGTAGCTTGCCGACCAGCGGGGCCGGCTGACGCGGCATAAACCGCCCGCCGGAGCGTTGTGGACTGAGGACGATAGTGACATCCCGCGCTCCGCCTTCGGTTCGGGTATTGGAATACATATACTCGCCGCCTTTTTGATAGCTGGCCTGGATGGACAGATCGCCTTGGCAGACCGCATCAAACACAAATGTTCCATCCGTGCCTGTTCTGGCCTGGGCGCTGGGCTGGCCGGAACCGTAACCAAACAGATCCACCCCCTCCAGCGGATTGCCGTCCTCATCAACCACCTTGCCGGATACCGACAGATTGGCCAATTTCAGCATTGTATCGGGCACGGTAACCCTATCGCCGTCCGTCGGAAACTCCAGGTTAACCGACCCTGTGCCGTAACCTGTCGGCCCGTAGATGGATAAGTAATACCGCTGCTGCGGCGGAATGGCGGTAAACCGGTACATCCCGTCCTGATCGGTTTGGGCGGTGTATCCCTGAAGCGTCGAAGACCAACTTGAACCGCGAAACTGCACATTCACCCCGGCTCCGGCCAGCGGTCCGCCGTCCGGGCCGATCACTTTGCCGGTGATTGTCAGACCGGGCTGAAGGGTAAGCTGGATGTCCGTGGTGTCCGCGTCAATCGGCTCAATCACCGCACGGTTGCTGCCTTTGTCAATCGCGGCAAGATAGAATTCGCCCTGTACCCAACTGATCTGCTCCGGATCCCATCCGCGGGTAAAGTGCCCGTTTTCGTCGGTTGTCTGTATCGCGTCCCGCGCATTACCCGAAAAGGGGAGCACAAAGACGTGCGCCCCTGCAACAGGTCGGCCGTCGGAATCGGTAACCGTTCCGGCAATACGGGCCGTTGCGCCCAGCGTAATCGTAATCTCATTGACCTTGCCGTCTTCCACGACCGCCGCGACACTGCGGCTGCTGCGGTACCCGGGCGCATAGACGGACACATTATACGTCCCCGGCAAAACGCGACATTGCACTTTGCCCTCCGGGTCGGTCATGACCGTCCTGGACGTCAAACTGCTGCGTTCATCCAGCAGACTCACATTGACTTGAGCCGAGCCAACCGGCTGGTTGGATATGCCGTCCACCACCGTCACTGTCAGCAGGCTGCCCTTGACGACCTTCAGCGGCACACCCACCTCCGTCTTGACCTCCACGGCAACCGGCTTGGACATCCAGTCCGTATCAACCACACTGAGCAGATATGACCCGGCCGCCAAGTCGCTGAAGCTGAATGTCCCGTCAGCCTCGGCGCGTGTTATATTGCGGGTTAAAATCCCGATCGTCGGAAAGTCCGCTTCAATCGCCACAATTTGAACATGACCTGCCGGCTGATTGTCCTGGTCGGACACCCTGCCGCTGATTCGACACGCCTTGGATAAGGTCAGTACGATATCCTCCTGACCGACCGCAAAGGTCAGCCCCGTTTGCGGATTGATGTTGGGCGTCAGGGTATGAAAGGTCGCCAGTCCCGCCTTTTTGACCATGAGTTCGGCCGTACAGTTTTTCGGCAGATTCGCGAATTCAAATCGCCCCTGCGCATCCGTTTCCGCAACAAAAAACGGTATCGGCTCAAGCCCCAGTGTATAGCACTCATGCTCACCCGGAACCGATAAAACCAGCAGACGCACCCCGGCCCCGGCAACCGGATTACCGTGAATATCCTCAATTCGCCCGGCTAATGTCTGCGGCGCGGTCAGTTGAAGCGACGTGGTAACCTCCGAAGCGTCTTGCAGGAAAGAAAAACCGATGGACAGGCCCGGCTTTTCCGCAAAAAACAGCCAGCATCCCTCGTTGGGCGGCATCTGAACATCCGTCTGTACCGAAAACAGTCCCGACGAACACGTCGTCGTCTGACCGACCGGCTGAATCTCTAAAGCAAGCCATTCACCCCTGAACTGGGTCGCATAGACACTCACCGCCGCGCCGTCCACCGGTGCGCCGTCAGGCCCTGTTACCGTACCTTTGAGCGTTTTCGCCTCAGCTGCACCGAGTACCGCCGAGACAACCATAATCCACATCCAACCGCTTGTGCTGATGACTTGAGGCATCCTGAAACCTCCCTTCTGACACGGGCACGACCGCGCTTCTATACGGCCGGGAAAATCATGCCATAAAAAAACTCTCTGTTAAATTTGTAAAATCTGACGTTTTACTACTTATTCTGCGGTTTATGCGGTCTTTTTTCGCAAGGCCACCGCCGCGCCGGTAATCAGCGCCACAATCACCAGCACCGGCAGGATATTGCGTCGGGGCGCCTCGGCCGGCTCAGTTGCTTGCTGCTGGCGCTGCTGAGCCTGGGCGATCGCTTTCAAATCTGCGTCTCGCTGAATCAATTCTGCACC
>JAAYQH010000141.1 GCA_012519365.1 Planctomycetota bacterium
CCCAAGCCGCCGAGGACCTTATTGCCGCCGGTGTGGATGCGGTCAAGGTCGGCATAGGCCCCGGCGCGATTTGCACTACCCGGGTGATTTCGGGCGTGGGTGTGCCGCAGATTTCCGCGATTATGGAGTGTGCGGCCGCAGCCGATAAACACGATGTGCCGGTCATTGCCGACGGCGGGGTGCGGATGAGCGGCGATATCACCAAGGCCATTGCCGCCGGCGCATCGTCGGTGATGCTTGGGTCCCTGTTTGCCGGACTGGCCGAAAGCCCCGGCCAACTGGTCATCTTCCGCGGCCGTCAGTTCAAAGAATACCGCGGCATGGGCTCGATCGGGGCGATGATACAAGGCTCGGCTGACCGCTACGGGCAAGACGCGGCCGACAATCGCGACAAACTCGTCCCCGAAGGTGTCGAAGGACGCGTGCCCTATCGCGGCACACTCAGCCAGTACGTCTATCAACTGGTCGGCGGCCTTCGCGCGGGAATGGGATACTGCGGCACACGCACCATCGACGAACTGCGAAAAAATACCCGATTCGTCCGCATCAGCTCCGCCGGGGTAAGCGAATCCCACCCCCACGATATCCTCATCACAAAAGAATCGCCCAACTACACCGGACCCGAAACGATTGAGTAAAATTATGATATGGCCTCGAAACGGCTCGAGATAAGTGCCGGCGGTGACGGACGGCTGAAAGTATCTGGATAATGGACAGAGACGACTTAAAACGATATTCGGCGGTGGAGGTGGTGCTGCTGGCGATTTTTGCGCTGGGGTTGGGGTTGTCGCTGATCGTGGTGCGTGTGCGCGGGCATGTGGAACCGGGCGAGCCGGTGGCATTGCCGGGCTCCGGCCTGGCGGCAGCGATTCCCAAGGGCGACAAATGGCAGTCTGCCGGAGGGTGGCACTATGAAACCGACAATGCCTATGTCCTGTTGGGACAGATGCATGTGGCTGGTCGGCCGGAGATGCGGGTGCGATGGCGGTATGCCCTCTGCGAAGATGCGGGCGACCCGGAGCAGGTCCTTCAGACGCTGGCCGATACTGCCGGGGGCAAACTGGTTCTGTTGGGCATGGCCGAAGGGCCGGTGCCGCTGGTGTTTGGACGCATTTATGTGCCTGCGCAGGGGGGCCAGGATTTCTTGATGGGGGTCGCGTCGCTGGATTTTGGAAGACGACTGGAGTTGCAGATCTCTTATCGCAGCGACGGCTGGTTTGCCGAAAACGTCTTTCGTACCCTCGCGGCCAATATCCGCTATGAACGCCCCGCGGCGTTACAGGCCGGTGCTGAACGGGTGCATACCTTTTTTGAGGATATTGAAACGACCGCCGGCGGGCTGTTTATTCCCAATGCAGCGCGTCAGTTGCACTATCTGGTCAAAGATGTCGCCGACAGGCCGCTGGGTTTTGTCGAACAGCGGTTTTTTGCCCATAACGACCCCTTGGGGAAGGGGTACTACCGCATCACAATGCGGCAGCTGGAACAGGGTGGGCTTTATAGCGAGTCGGATCTGTGGCTGGACGCCGAAGAGGATGCCTTTACGTGGACAACCCGGTCGAGGCTGTCGCGTTCACGTCAGCCTCGAGTGGTCGAGGTGCGAGCCGATGCCCAACGGCGAATCGTACTGACGAGCAAGACCGAACCAGAAGGGTCATTTCGACGAACCGAAATGATGCTGCCTGAGCCGCTTTTGCCGGTTTTTGCGGCGGGTTTGGCCGATGCCGGCGACCAGATATTCGTTGTGGATGTGCTGACCGGCAGCGGGAATGTCGTTCCGACGCAATTGGCAGTAATTGATGCCAACCAAAGCCATGTCCGCGCGTCCGACCCCGTTTGGGTGGTGCGGGCCGACTACCTGCACACCCAAGGGGCGTTTGATGAGTTGGTGTTTGACCGGCAGGGCCAGTGTCTGGGGCGCTTTGAACAGCAGCCCCAGCGACCGGTTCGACTGTGGGAACAAGCCGACACTGAGGCCTTGCAACGGATTTTTGGGGAACGTTACGAGGGGTTCTCGCAGGGCGATTTTCAGGAAGCCAGATCTTAAACCCTTGACCGAACATGCGAAAGGAAGAGCCATGACGCACCAGGAATATGACTGCATTATTGTCGGTGCCGGGCCGGCCGGGCTGGGCGCCGGATTGTATGCCGCCCGCGATCGGGCCAAAACCATTTTGCTGGAGAAATTTTACCCCGGCGGGCAGATCAATACGACCGACCGCATTGAAAATTATCCCGGCTATGCCCAGATCAGCGGGCCGGATTTGGTGATGAAAATGCTGGAGCAGGTGCAAACCTTCGGTGGCGAGGTCAAAACCAGCACCGAGGTGGCCGGCTTGTCTCGTCGGCAGGACGGGCGCATCGAGGTCCGTACTGACGAGGATGTCTATCTGGGCCGGGTGGTGATTTTGTCGCCGGGCAGTTCCTATCGCCATTTAGGTGTTCCAGGAGAAGAGGAATTCCGTCAGGTAGGAGCGGGTGTCAGTTACTGCGGCACCTGTGATGCGCCGTTTTTTAAGGACAAAGTGGTCGTCTCGGTTGGCGGCGGGAACACGGCCGTGGAAGATACCCTGCACTTGGCCAAATACGCCAAAAAGGTTATTATGGTGCATCGACGTCAACAATTCCGAGCCACCCCGGTGCTGGTTGAAGAATTGATGCAAAAAGTCAACGCCCCTGATTCTAACATTGAATTGAAGCTGGACGCGACGGTGACGGCTATCGAGGGCAAAGATCGGGTCGAGCGGGTCATCATTCAGAACGTCAAAACCGGTCAAACCGAGACTGTCCCCTGCGATGGGGTGTTTATTTTTGTAGGGATGGTTCCCAATACCGGTTTTTTGGCTGGTTTCGTGGAATTGACCGAAGCCGGTTTCATCAAGTGCGATACCGCCTACCTGCGCACCAGCGTGCCGGGGGTGTTCGCGGCTGGCGATTGTCGCATCGGTGCGGCTATGCAGCTGATTACGGCGGTGGCCGATGGGGTCAATGCGGCAATGTGGATGAAGCACTATCTGCGGGACCCGCAGTGGTGGAACGCTCCGCTGTCGGACAGTCTCTCACCGGGCCAGTGGTAGGCTGCGTCGGAACACAAATCTCAAAATAGTGAAAAATTTGCAAATTTTTGTGAACTTTTGCGGGAATTTGCCGAAAAATATGTTGACTACTTGGTCATAAGTGACTAAATAGTCATTTATGGATTTGCCTGTTCAAAAGCGAATTGAAAGTCTTGATACGCTGGTGCAAACGCCGGAACCTGCCCCCAGCCGTACTGAAAAGCGGGCCGCAAAGACCCGCAACAAGTTGCTTAAGGCCGCCTTGGACATCTTCAGTGAGTGGGGTGTCGATGCTGCGACGATCGATATGATTACCGAGCGGGCGGATTTGGGAAAAGGAACATTTTACCGACATTTTACCGATAAATACGACATTGCCGGGGTGCTGGTTGAACAGGCAATTGACCATTTGCTTGGTTTGCTGCGCCAAGGTGAGCCGCAGCCAAGTCGGTCGCTGGAGGACGTACTGGAGCATTTTTTAAATGCCCATTACGCCTTTTTTCGCCACCATCAGGATGAATTTATTCTGTTGTTTCAGGGGCGTTTGCTGTTGAAACTGGAGCGTCAGGCAACCGACCGGCTCGAGGCACCGTTTGCCCGGTATCTGGAAGAGATAGAAATACAGTTGGTGCCCTATTTGGGGCAGAAAAAGGTCGATTTGGTGCGGATTCGGCGATTGGCATGTGCCGTGGCGGGTTTTGTGTTTGGGTTCTTTTCCTTCGCGATGATTGGGATGGAGCCGCAGGATATCGCCGACAGTATAAAGCCGTTGCGGCAAAGTTTTGTCAAGAGTCTGACACTGTTTTTGACCCAATGAGTTAGAAGATAGATAATGAAGGGCGATTGGGCGCCCCGAGAAAAAACCATAGAGAACAGCGTTTTTTACAGTGAAAGGAATGCTGACAATGCAGCACTGTGAACGGGTTGAGATCGGCGTTGCCGAAGAACAGGCTTCCGAGCCTCCAAGTCCGTTGAGGGCCGCCGAAGATGCGCCCTCTGCTTTATCAACCCGCCGCGGGGACAAAACCGCCCTGCCGGAGGAGAAACAACACCCCCTAAATGCCGCCCAATGGAGCGATTGGCGCTGGCAAATACGCAATCGCATCCGCACACTGGAGCAATTGTTGCCGTATGTTCCGTCGCTGGGTGCCTCGTCTGAACTGCCCAAGGTCATCGCCCGCTATCCGATGGCGATTACGCCGTATTACGCGACCCTGATCGAGCGGGCGGATATGTCCGATCCTGTTTTTCGGATGAGCGTGCCGAATGTGCAGGAATTGTACGACCCGCCATCCCTGAGCGATGACCCGCTGGAAGAGCACGAAGATATGCCCGTGCCGGGGCTGGTGCATCGCTATCGCGATCGAGCGCTGCTGATTGTAACGACGATGTGTTCGATGTATTGTCGCCACTGCACGCGTAAACGCATTGCCGGCACACG
>JAAYQH010000142.1 GCA_012519365.1 Planctomycetota bacterium
CTGTACGGGGTTGGAGGAGACGCTTGATCGGGCGGTGTCGTTGATCCGCGCCGATATTCCGCAATGCGGTGCGGCGATTTTTTTGGCCGAGGCCAACGGCTTTGACGTACATCTGGCCCGGCCAGAAGATTCGCACGCCATCGAAAAAACGCATTTTCAGTGCTGGTTTACACGCGATATCGTTCGTCAGATCAGCCAAACCAATCGAGTCTGTTCGCTGTATGAAATGTTGAAAATGGGTTTGCAGGCGCCCCCTTCGGCGGTCAAGACGCTCTCGGCGGCGGCGGTTCCGCTGGGTCGGTTGGGCCAGGGGGTCGGCTTTGTTCTGATTTACCGTTCGGCTGAAAGTCCGCTGCTGCCGGAAGAATTATCGCGGGTTGCCGGGATCACAGCCGGGCTTCGGGAAGCGATCATCCGGTTCAAACCGACCGCGATAGACCTGAAAACATAGGTCGTGTTTCGCTTTTTGAGCGGGTTTACAGGCCGATGTGCCGTTCGATGAAGCTGGTATCGACCTGGTTTTTGGCAAAGAGATTGTGCGAAAGGATTTCCAGACAGACCGGGATGGTGGTTTTGGTCGGTTCAATTCTGAATTCTCTCAGTGCCCGCTTCATCGTTGCGATGGCCTCTTCCCGGGTGGGCTGATGGACGATGACTTTGCTGACCATCGAGTCGTAATACGGCGAGATCATTGCGTCCTGATGTAAATGGGTGTCAATCCGCACCCCGGGGCCGCCGGGCAGGATGAACTTGGTGACCCGTCCTGGGGAGGGGGCATAGCCGCGCGCGGGGTCCTCGGCGTTGACACGGCATTCCATCGCCACGCCGGTTTGCCGAATGTCACGCTGTCGCAGATCAAGCGTTTGTCCGGAGGCTATTTTAATCTGCCATTTGATCAAATCCTGTCCGGTCACCAGTTCTGTGACGGGATGTTCCACCTGAATGCGGGTGTTGACCTCAATGAAATAAAACCGTTTGTCGCGGTCGAGCAAAAACTCCACCGTCGCGGCACTGTAATAATCAGCCTCTTTAATCAGCCGCAGGGCGGCACGGCACAATTCTTCACGGGTTTTTTCGTCGAGCACCGGACAGGGCGACTCTTCGATGAGTTTTTGATGGCGTCGCTGGATGGTGCAATCACGTTCGAAAAAGTGCAGGGCATTGCCGCTCTGGTCGGCCATAATCTGAACTTCGACGTGGCGTGGCTCGACGATAAATTTTTCGATGTACAGGGTACCGTTTTTGAAGGCGGCTTCGGCCTCGGTTTTGGCCTGACTGAAGGCGTTGTGCAAGCTGATATCATTGTGGGCCACACGCATGCCGCGTCCCCCGCCGCCGGCGGCGGCCTTCAGAATTACAGGATAGCCGATTTTATTGGCCAGTTTGACGGCCTCGGCTTCGTTTTTGATTTCACCTTCTGAGCCGGGCACGACCGGCACCTTGGCCTTGCGGGCCAGTTCCTTGGCTGCGACCTTATCGCCCAGCAGCCGCATCGCTGCTGGTGACGGACCGATGAAGGTAATGCCACATTCGCCGCAAATCTCGGCAAAATGTGGGTTTTCAGCCAGGAAACCATAACCTGGATGAATGGCATCCACATCGGCGATTTCAGCGGCACTGACGATAGAGGGGATATTCAGATAACTTTTGGCCGCTGCGGCAGGGCCGATGCAGACCGTTCCATCCGCGACCTCGAGATAGGCCGCACCGCGATCCGCCTCGGAGTGGACGACAATCGCTTCAATACCCAGTTCGTGGCAGGCCCGAATAATACGCAGCGCAATCTCGCCGCGATTGGCAATCAGTATTCGTGAAAACATAACAGTATAACCTGTTCAGTTGAGATTCATTTGCAGGTTTACGCCCTGGGCTGTTGAAGCCTTAGGGGCGTACGCCAAACAAGACATGGCCGTATTCAACTGCCTGGCCGTCTTTGCAGCAGACTTCGACGATTGTTCCGGCGGTTTCAGCCTTGATTTCATTCATTACCTTCATCGCTTCGATGATGCACACGACGGTGTCCGGTTCGACCTGGGAACCGATTTTGACATACGGATCGGCATCCGGACTGGGCGCCTGATAAAAGGTGCCGACGATGGGCGATTTAATTTCCACCAACCCGGCGTGAGGGGCCGACGGGGCGGCCTCCGGGGCTGGGGTGCCGACTGCCGGCGCAGCGGCCGGGGCCTGCTGGAGCATCGGAACTGCCTGCATCATCCCGCCTTGAGCGCCGGGACGTTTCACGTGAATTTTCGCGTCTCCGTCCACCAGTTCTATCTCAACCAGGTCGTATTCTTTCATCAGATCAATGACCTCTTTGACCTTTTTCAGATCCATCATAAACATGCCTTTCCGCCGTGGCGTCATTTTGTTTTTTCAATCGCTTATATCGTTTTTTGCCTGGATATAGCCGGTTAGTATAGTACACTTTGACGAATTTTCAACATTTTTCAACGTCAAATATCCCTCATGCGGCAAAACGCAAAGCCCATTGCCTGGCTCAAAAGCCGACTTTTGTGTGTTATTTTCTTGTATTTTACCCTCTGATTTGTTAAACTAAAGAGCATCATGGTCACTGGATAATGAAGCGAAATGGTTAAAATCTTCTGATTACGCGGATGCGTTTTTCACGAAGTGAACGTAATCGCAGGGGGCAAATGAATGTCTGAGTGCACATTCCGCTGGGTTTCTATTCTTTTTTGGGGGTTTTTGGGTTCGGTTTCATTGGCTTCGCTTCCGGTTACAGACGGCTTGGTGCTTCACATTGCCGCTGACGGACTGAGCGGCTATAGCGATGGGCAGGCCGTTTCGATGTGGCCGGATTTGTCCGGCAATGAGAACCATGCATTTCAAAACGCCGTCCAATGCCGCCCGCTTTATAGAGCCAATGTCGTCAACGGCAAGCCGGTGCTTCGGTTTGACGGGGATGATGATTATTTTGAGTTTCCTGAGTTAGCGAGCGTGGGGACGGTCTTTATCGTCCTGCGTGAAGATCCTTTGGCAACTCATAATTGGCGTCCTTTCCTGTCTTATGCCGTGCCGGGCAATGAGCCGGCTTATTGGCATCGCGGCGAAGACCGGACTTTCTGGTCGGCTCAGTGGGGCCAGGCGGTGGTCTATAACGGA
>JAAYQH010000143.1 GCA_012519365.1 Planctomycetota bacterium
AAAACCCGCCTGCCGCCTGCCGGATCCGCAGCGTTTGGGATTTATCAGCCATTTGGCCTATGGACCCAATCGCGACGGCCTGATGTGGTTTCGCGACCGGGTGTGGCCTTTAATCCGACGGGAAAAACCTGATATGCGGTTGCGTATTGTCGGGCGAATCCCGCCGGATGTCGAGGTGGTCAGTGCGGAGGGCTTTGAGTACCTGGGCTTTATAGACGACCCGACTGAGGAGATGCAAAGCTGGTCGGCGATGATTGTGCCGATTCCTTACGGCGGCGGAACACGTATCAAAATCCTGGACGCGTTTAGCAAGTGCTGTCCGGTCGTGGCGACCTCCATCGGGGCGTACGGCATTGAGGGACAGCCCGGACGGCATTTTTTGGTGGCCGACCCACCGCAACAGTTCGCCGACTGTTGTCTGAGGCTCTCCAGACAGCCTGAATACGGGCGACGCCTTGCTGAAGAAGGCTGGAAGCTGCTGCTTGAAAAATACACCTGGGACCACATCGGCCATTCCATCGCCGCTGCGGCCAACGCCGTCGTCTCATTGTCGCACTAAAGCATTAAGGACACGCCAAAAAATAGTAGTTTTGGCCGGTATGAAATTGCCGGCAAAATGGCCCGCCACTGAGCGGTCTTTTGTTCAGCAGCCAATCGTTCAAGAGAAACACCCGCAGGCCGCATACATCGGTTAGAAACGCATACACCTCCTCGGGGCGGGTCTGGTAACACTCGGCCGCCCCCTTGCCATGTTCAAACACAACGACGGGCTTGTCCCGCTGGAGACAATCGACAGCCCCTTTGAGAACCAGATACTCGGCGCCTTCGACATCAATCTTGATAAAATCCACGTGCCGGATGGAATGGGACGCCAGCACAGCGTCCAGCGTCTGAGTTTGGACTTCGATTTGACAGTCGGTTTCGTCGGGCCGATCATACTGTCGTTTTTTTAGACCGCTGTAGGACGGATTGCTGGTCACATAGTTAAACGAACTGACGCCTGCCCGATCGCTGAGGGCAAGCGAAAAAAGCAAAACATCCGAACAGGCAAACTGCTTTTTGAGGGAGTTGTACAAATCCGGGACCGGTTCAAACGCCAGAAACCGACCGTTCGGCGCCAAACGCATCATTTGTTCCAGCACCAGCCCTCTGTTGCATCCCACATCGACACACACGGCGTTCGGCTTCAAGACCCGGCTCATCACCGCTTCAGTCAGGGCGTTGTAATAGGCGTTTTTGGAGATATTGCCGACCTTGACCAGAACAGACAACCAGCGCGTCCGTCCCATTAGACGGATACCGCAGTCGGCAATAAACCTCTTGACTGTTTTCATTCGACCCATGGGTATCCTTTGCCTTTAACTGCATTTTATAACACCCCCCAAACAGGGTTTCAAGACAATTGCCGGATGTCTGGAAGGGAGTGTGTTTTTTGTTTGTTTTTTGGGCCTGTTCGTTATAATTCATTTCACGATGAACGAAAGCAAGAATGCAAATCCGTTTGCCATCAGCGTGGTGATACCGGCGTATAACAGCGCCGCTCATATTGGGCGGGCGATTGACAGCGTGCTGGCTCAAACACAGCCGCCTGCGGAGATTATTGTCGTCGATGACGGCTCAACCGACGATACACCCCGGATCGTTCAGGGTTACGGGGATCAGGTACGGCGAATTGAACAGGCCAACGCCGGCGCCTCGGCGGCGCGCAATACAGGCATTCTTGCCGCCAAGGGCGACTGGATCGCCCTGTTGGATGCCGACGATGAATGGCTGCCGACCAAACTGGCCCTGCAAACGGCAATCCTTCAGCGCTATCCGCATCTGAGCTGGGTAACGGGCAATTACCTGACCTGCTCCTGTAACGAACACAGACAAGCGCCGTACATCCGGCCGCATGAGGCGCAAAAACGGCTCATCGACGGCCTGTGGACGGCCGATTATCTGCTGACCTTCGGTCAGGGACTGGGCGGCCATACCGACACGATG
>JAAYQH010000144.1 GCA_012519365.1 Planctomycetota bacterium
CCAGGGCCACCTGCCGCACCGCCGTCACGCCGCAATCAACCGTGATCAGAAGCTGTGTGCCCGCCTCGGCCAACTGCTGGACAGCATCATCGTGCAGCCCGTACCCCTCATCGACCCGATGCGGAATGTAATAATCCACATCCGCCCCCAGCATTTGCAGCAAATGCCACAAGATCGCCACTGACGTAATCCCGTCCACGTCATAATCGCCGTAAATCGCGATCTTTTCCTGAGTCTCAATCGCCCGCAAAATTCGCTGCACCGCCGCCGTCAGTCCGGGCATCCGCGCCGGATCGATCAGATCCGTCAGTTTGGGCGACAAAAAGGAACGAGCCTGGCGATCCGTTATGTTTCGATTCAGCAGCACCTGCGCAAACAGCGGAGAGACCTTCCATTGCTCAGATAACCGCTGTACCTCCGGCTGAGCGGGGCGAATGTGCCAGTTCTTTTTCTGCATCCCTGCGACCGTCTTTTTCATAACTTCCTATATCTTTGCCCGTGAATCGGCAAGGCAAAAATGACGTTTGTTCTGTCGATTATATTCGGAAAAATAGTATACGGTAAGGGCCTCGACTCGTCAACATTGAGGGCCAAAATCGACGATTGGTCATATAAACCGATTTATTATCGGAATTTTCTTGAGACTTGCACATATTATGTTGTAGTTTTATTATATTAAGTACAGAATAGGTCTTTTTTGGAGTATCTGGATTCCTTTTGGTTCATATTCTGCGGCATAGGGAAACTGAGAATTTCGCTAAATCCAACTGAATAACGGATTTAATTTGTCTTTCTTTTCAGTGTATCATTAAAGGGTCTTGCAAGAGGGCTACTTACAAACAGGGAAAACTCATTTGAGGAGGATAACCCTATGCATTTCAAAGGGCAATGCTTTGTTTTAACAGCAATTGGGGGGATGTCTGCCGTTACAATGATATGTCTGATTGGTTTGATATTGAATCCTTCCATGGTCTATGCAGGTGTCTTTTCAGTGATTTGCACTCTTACCGTGGCTAACTCAATTACATTTCTCATCGCTTTCAGTATTTTGCGAAAGCTTAGAACGCTTGCCTTTTGGAGGTTTGCGGTTTATCTGATTCCGATTGTCGTCGCCGGCATGATCCTTTCCAGACTTACGACAGAACTGTCGCGCAACCTGCGCTTTGCACGAGACGGTTTCTTCGTTTTGCGGCCCGACGTCCGACCGGAGCCGCAGTTGTTTTTACTTATTTGTGGGTTTGTATTGCTTGCGTCCTTGAATTTTGTGCTTTGGAGAGTATTGTTTAATGCAACACTTCGACAAGCGATATTGCTGGGCTTTCTGGTGGGCTTCTTTAACACGATCACTTATTTGGCGGTAACACCTGTTTTAAAATAAACCAAAGGAGGATCTATGATGTACGGCTTCAACCAATACTTGAACAGGAACATTAAAAAAGCGAGGTGTTTCTTGTGTATATCGGCAAGAACCCGATAGGGATAAAAGTCGCATAGTCGGGAGCGCGCCCCCGGCAGGCGGTTTTGCACTGTCGTCCAGCCCCGACGGGACGACCCTCGCGAGGAACGACTTTCGCCCCGTTTTGTATAACCACCGGTCTATCCGTTTCCGCAAAGCACCAAATTTTCCGGCATTATCCCACATCGACCAGGCCCAGTGTATCGCCGAAGCGGCGGATCAATTCGCCCCGCAGCCTGGCCGTCTCGGGCCGGCTCAGCGTCGGATCCTGACCAATCAGCGCAAAGGCATCGCGGCGTGCCAGATTCAGCAAATCGAAATCATCGATGATGTTGGCCAGTTTCAAATCGGGCAGGCCGTGCTGTCGCGTGCTGAACAGTTCGCCCGGCCCCCGCAGTCGCAGGTCATGCTCGGCAATCTCAAACCCATCGCGGCTGCGGGTCATCATCTCCAGACGGCTGACGGCCTCGGGGTCTTCGGTCTCGGCAAACAAAAAACAGTACGATTTGTTCTGGCCGCGTCCGATCCGCCCGCGAAGCTGATGCAATTGCGCCAAGCCAAACCGATTGGCATTCTCAATCACCATCATCGTCGCGTTGGGCACATCCACACCGACTTCAATAACCACTGTCGAGACCAGGACGTTCAGTTCACCGCTGCGGAAGGCCTCCATTGTGCGGCGTTTTTCCTCCGCCGTCATCTGCCCGTGTAGCAACCCCACCCGAAACTCAACAAAGACCCGCTCTTTGAGCCGTCGGTATTCCTCCACCGCGGCCTTCAAATCCCCGTTCTCATTGTCCGCATCGGCGTCAATCCGCGGATACACAAAATACGCCTGACGCCCTGCCCGCAAACGCTGACGAATAAACTCCATCGCCGCCTCGCAGTTGTGCGGCTGGACCCAGCGCGTAATGACCTCGCCCCGCCCCGGCGGACAATGCCGAATTACCGACACATCCAAATCCCCGAAAACCGTCATCGCCAGCGTCCGCGGAATCGGCGTTGCCGTCATCACCAGACAATGCGGATTGCTCCCTTTGCGCAGCGTAGCCCGCTGATGAACGCCGAACTTGTGTTGC
>JAAYQH010000145.1 GCA_012519365.1 Planctomycetota bacterium
GCCGGATTTAGGAATGTTCTGACCAAGATCTATGGCAGCCGATCGGCCAAGAACGTCGTCAAGGCGGTCATGGACGGATTACTGCAATTACGCGATAAAGAAACCGTCGCATCTCAGCGCGGAGTTGAGATCGAAGTTGAAAAAAGGTGGTGATAACGTCATGCTGAGCAATGAAATAACTGCAATCGTCGGCGCTTCGCCAAAGCGCAAACGAATCGGACGCGGAAAAGGCAGCGGACACGGCAAGACCAGCGGACGGGGCCATAAGGGCGCCGGCAGCCGGTCGGGTACCAGTCGTCGGTTGCTGGATGAAGGCGGCCAGATGCCGCTGTTTCGCCGTTTGCCCAAACGCGGCTTTAATAATGCCAAATTCGCGATCAAATACGAAATTGTGAATGTTTCACAACTGGATCGTGTTTTTGAGGACGGTCAGACCGTCGGCATCGATGAGTTGATTGGTGTGGGGCTGGTGGCCAGTCGTCAAAGCAAGGTTAAAATCCTCGGCGATGGGGAATTGACCAAAAAGCTGTCGGTCTTGGCTCACAAGTTCAGCAAAAGCGCCGAGCAAAAGATTGTCGGATGCGGTGGATCGACCAAAGTCGTTGCCTGATAACGGAAGCCGGAAAGGTCAACAATGCTTCGAACATTTGCAAACATCTTTAGAATCCCGGATCTTCGCAATAAGATTCTGTTTACGATAGCGATGTTGTGCATCTATCGCATCGGTTTTCATATCCCCGTCCCGGGTTTTGATGCTCAGCGGATTACCCAGGCGGCCCAGCAGCGGGATACCGATTCGCCGTTGAGTCGTGCGACCGATTATCTTCAAATGTTTACCGGCGGTACCCTGAGCCAGAGCAGTTTGTTTTCGCTGGGAATTATGCCGTATATTTCGGCCTCGATTATCCTGATGCTTCTGGGGGAGGTGATTCCTCAGCTGAAGAAACTGCGCCAGGAAGGAATGTCCGGCTACAAGAAGATTCAGGAATATACCCGCTATCTGACAGTGCCGCTTTGTATTATCCAGCTGATGTTTATGCGGATGTTCTCCGGAAGCGAATATATCTATCCGGGTATGCAGGCCTCCGCGACGGTGATGGGGGTAATCGGAATGACCGCCGGCACTATCTTTTTGATGTGGCTGGGTGAGCAGATTGACGAATACGGTATTGGAAACGGGATCAGCCTGATTATTATGGCCGGTATTCTTTCTCGGATGCCCGCTGTTTTGTTGGGTGTGATTCGCAATACCGAGTTCCGTCTCGGTGCTGCCGAGGGTAAATACGGCCCGGGGACACTGCTGTTTTTGGTGTTGGCGTTTGTCTTTGTGGTGGCCGGGGCGATCTTGATCACTCAGGGCCAGCGGCGTATTCCGATTCAGCAGGCCAAGCAGATGCGCGGCCGACGGATGTATGGTGGAGCGCGACATTACCTGCCGTTGCGGGTCAATCACGGTGGTGTGATGCCGATTATTTTTGCATCGAGCCTGATGATGTTTCCACCGATTATCCTTGATCAGTTCAAACGGTTCTGGCCGGAATCGAACCTACTTCAGAAAACAGTGGAAGCGTTCAGCCCCACGGCCTTTACGTATAATGTGTTGTATATTGTGTTGATTTTCCTGTTTGCCTATTTCTGGACAACCGTGCAGTTTCAGCCGAAGGACATGGCCAAGAATCTGCGGGATCGGGGCAGTTTTATCCCCGGCTTGCGGCCGGGTCACCGTACCGCTGAATATCTGGAAACGGTGATGGTGCGGATTACGTTCTTTGGTGCGGCGTTTTTGTCTTTTATTGCCGTAGTGCCGAGTCTGGTTACTCAGCTTGCCGGCGTCAGTTATTTGGCCGCGTCCTTCTTGGGCGGCACCGGCTTATTGATTGTCGTCAGCGTATCGCTGGATTTAGTGCAGCGGATCGAGTCCAATTTGATTATGCGAAACTACGAAGGATTTAGTGAATCCGGACGGATCAAGGGAGCGTTTAGAGGATGAGATTGATACTGTTAGGCCCGCCCGGCGCCGGCAAAGGAACTCAGTGTAAGCGTATTATCGAAAAGTACGGCATTACGCATCTGTCCAGCGGCGATATTCTCCGCGCCGAACGAGCGGCCGGAACTGAGCTGGGCAAAAAAGCCCAAAGTTATATGGACAGCGGAGCCCTGGTGCCGGATGATTTGATTATCGATATGATGATCGGGGCGATTAAGAACGCTCCGGCCGGCTATGTGCTGGATGGTTTTCCGCGAACCGTTGTTCAGGCCGAAGGGCTGGACAAGGCGTTGTCTCAAGCTGGTGAAAAAATTGATGCGATTGTTGAGCTTCAGGTGCCGGATTCGGCGATTTTGTCGCGAATGACCGGTCGTCGGAGTTGTCCGGTATGCGGACAGGTGTATCATATTGAGAACCTCAAGCCAAAGGTCGAAGGCCGCTGTGATAAAGGGTGCGGCCCGCTGGTGCAGCGCCCGGATGATACGCCGGAGGTCGTAATGAATCGGCTTAAGACTTACCACGAGCAAACCGCCGCGGTCGTAGGTTATTATCAGGATAAATATCCGATTCTAACCATTAATGCAGATCAGCAAATAGATAAAGTTACGGCGGATATTTTCAAGGGTCTGGAGACCCTTGTGCATTAGGGTCTGCGATTGATGGCGATTACATTACGAAGTTATCGCGAATTGGAACAGCTTCGCAGGGCCGGTTCGGTGGTTGCGAAGGTTCTTTCAAAATTAAAGGAATGTGCCAAGCCGGGTGTCAGTACCGCCCAGTTAGACGCGATTGCCGCTCAGATGACCCGTGAAGCCGGGGCAATTCCTTTATTTAAGGGCGTGCCGTGTCCGTATAAGAATTATCCATTTCCGGGCGTGATCTGTGCATCGGTCAACGAACAGTTGGTCCACGGCATTCCGTCGGAGAAGGTGATTCTTCGCGAAGGCGACATCTTGAGTGTGGATTTCGGTGTCAAGCTGGATGGCTATTGCGGCGACTCGGCGTTTACGATCGGCATTGGCCGTATCGATCCCCAGCGGCAGCGGTTGCTGGATGTTACTCGGCGGATGCTCGAGATTGCCATCGAAATGATGGCTCCGGGTATTAAGTGGAGCACTATAGCAGCGGAAATGGAAGCGTGCTGCAATAATGCGGGGTTTTCGGTGGTCAGGGACTATGTCGGTCACGGCATCGGCACCGAGATGCATGAAGATCCGAAAGTGCCGAATTTTGTCAGTCGGGACTTGCTGAAAAACGACATTCTCCTTAAAGAGGGAATGGTTCTGGCTGTGGAGCCGATGGTCAACATGGGCAAAGAGAAAGTCAGGACGCTGGCAGATGGCTGGACCGTGGTCACGCAGGATCGGAAATGTTCGGCGCATTTTGAACATACGATCGCGGTGGTGCAGGACGGCAGCCGCGTGTTGACACTGAATGAGCAGCTGTGAAGGCTTTCCAATCGGGTAGAACAATGGCTAAAAAAGACGCAATTAGACTGGAAGCCAAGGTTGTTGAGGCATTGCCTAACGCCATGTTCAGAGTTCAGCTTGAGAATGGACATCAGATTTTGGCGCATGTATCCGGCAAGATGCGGATGCATTTTATTCGGATTTTGCCGGGCGATACCGTCACTGTGGAGATGAGTCCGTACGACCTGACCCGCGGGCGGATTGTTTTACGAAATTAAAAAGTGTAACGGCACGATAAAGCGAAAGTGATACGATTATGAAAGTACGAAGTTCAGTCAAGCGAATTTGTGAGAACTGCAAAGTCATCCGACGCAAGGGTGTTCTTCGGGTGATCTGCCCGGCGAATCCCCGTCATAAGCAGCGTCAGGGCTAAGCAACCTCTACTATCAGTCAAATACAGGAGTTATTATGCCGCGTATTGTTGGTGTTGATGTACCGAATGACAAACCCACGTGGATTGCGCTGACCTATATTCACGGGATAGGGCGTCATACCGCCCAAAAGATTCTTGAAGAAGCCCAGATCGACGGTACCGTCCGTGCCGGCAAACTGAGCGAAGATGAGGTCAGCCGGATCAGCCAGATTATTGACCGGGATTATGAGGTCGAGGGGCAGTTACGCCGTCGGGTCTCTCAGAATATTGCTCGGCTTAAGGATATTGCGTGCTACCGCGGAATTCGACATCGAAGAGGATTGCCTGTCCGCGGTCAGCAGACCCAGAGCAATGCCCGAACCCGCAAAGGCAAACGCAAGACGGTTGCCGGCAAGAAGGGCGTCAAGGAAATGCGCTAATCCAGAGAAACCTTAGAACTATCGGGATTCAGGGAATACTTATCCAATGGCAAAGAGTACCAAGAAAAAAGTCAAAAAGAATGTGGTTCGCGGTATTGTCCACATTAAAGCGTCGTTCAATAATACACTGGTGACCATTACTGATCCGGACGGCGGAGCAATCTGCCAGGATTCCGGCGGGTCCGTCGGGTTCAAAGGCTCGCGTAAAAGCACGCCGTTCGCGGCGCAGCGAGCCGCCGAAAAATGTGCACGCACTGCGATGCGGGCGGGGATGCGCGAGGTGGAAATCCGGGTCAAGGGGCCCGGCTCCGGACGCGAATCGGCCATCAGTGCCATCCAACAGGCCGGATTGCGGATTTCCTCGATTGAGGACGTTACCCCCATTCCGCACAACGGCTGTCGTCCGCGAAAACGCCGTCGCGTCTAATCGGCGTCTCTGTCGGGTTGTGAAGTATGAACAGTTGCATTTATCTATAAAGGAACAGTTAAACGATGTCACGTTATTTAGGTCCAGCTTGCAGACTATGCCGTCGTGAAGGCATGAAATTGATGCTCAAGGGCGATCGTTGCTAAACAGCGAAGTGCTCGATTGAGAAACGCGAACGCAGCATGGCGCCGGGACAGCACGGCTGGCGTCGCGGTCGCTCGAGCGACTACGGCGTACGGCTTCGCGAAAAGCAGAAAGTTAAACGCTACTACGGCTTGATGGAAAAGCAGTTTATGAAGTATTTTGCTCAGGCTCAAAAGGGCACCGGCAACACCGGTCAGATGCTGCTTGAGCTGCTCGAACGCCCGCTGGACAATGTTATTTATAAGCTCAATTTTGCCCCGTCCCGCAAGGCGGCTCGGCAGCTGGTGACGCACGGACATATTTATCTGAACGGACGTCGCGTGGATATTCCCGATATGCTGGTCAAGGTCGGCGACAAAATCACGCTGAAGAATTCCGACCACTCCCGAAAAGTCGTCAAAGCGCAGCTGGAAGCCAATCCCAATTTTCAGGTTCAGGGCTGGCTCCAGTTGGATCCGTCCAAGCCGATGGCGACGGTGGTGGGATTGCCGACGCGCGACGATGTGTTGCTGGCGGTCGAAGAGCAGCTCGTTGTCGAATTCTGTTCGAGATAATCGATAGTGATAAATACTTAAGACGGCGGATAACAGAGAGCGATTTGTCGGCGACTCAACGGCCCGCACGACAATGGCTGAGAACATCCGCCTGATGGGAGGCCCATACGATGCGAATTACCTGGAGAGGTTTGGAACTGCCCACACGGGTCGAACGCGACGAACAAGTGTCAACTGAGACTTATGGTCGGTTTATCATTGAGCCGTTCGAGCGAGGGTTCGGAACCACGATCGGCAACAGTCTGCGGCGGGTTCTGTTGTCTTCGCTGGAAGGCAGCGCGGTTGAATCCATTAAGATCGCCGGTGTGGATCATGAGTTCGCAACCATCAAAGGGGTGATGGAAGATGTCACCGACATCGTGCTGAACGTCAAGAAGCTGATCGTTCGAATGCAGGGCGAAGGCACACGCATTATGACGGTGACTGCCGATAAAGCCGGACCGGTGACGGCTGCAATGATTCAGTGCGACCCGTCCATCCAGATTGTCAACAAAGATCTGGTTCTGGCCACACTGACCGAAGACGTCAAGTTTGAAATGGAAATGGAAGTCGGCAGCGGGCGCGGCTATTCTTCCGCCGCTGAACGCATTAACGAGATGGATCGTTTCGATCAGGAACTGGGCCGGATCGAAGTGGACGCCATTTATTCGCCCGTCCTGCGGGTGCGCTATAAAACCGAGGATACCCGAGTCGGCCAGCGGACGAACTATGACAAACTCATTCTTGAAATCTGGACCGACGGCACGGTAACCCCGGAAATGGCGCTGGTTGAGGCGGCCAAGATTTTGCGAAAGTACATCAACCCCTTCATCCAGTACGACCAGGCCGGCGAAGAGACAGTGGAAGAAGAAGTCCACATTGAAGAAGAAACCGGCGGCGTGGATGAAGAATTGGCCGCCAAACTGGCCATGCCGATCGAAAGTCTGAATTTGACTGTACGGTCGAGCAATTGTCTGGAGTCCTACAACATCCAGACCGTCGGCCAGTTGGTGCGAATGACCGACGCCGATCTGCTTAAGATTCGCAGCTTCGGAAAGACCAGTTTGCGTGAGGTTCGTCGTAAGCTGGCCGAGCTGGGGTTGTCGCTGGGAATGACGGATGTGTAAGGCTTGTGCCGACGGAAAACACAGTCGACTAAAAATAAATGTTAACCGACAAGAGTAATAAGGGTGTAACAATATGCGTCATCGTGTAGCAGGACGACAATTAAACAGAACCAGTGAGCACCGTCTGGCCATGCGGCGGAATATGACGGCCTCGCTGTTTGAGCATGAGACTATTTCAACGACGCTCGAAAAGGCCAAAGAGGTCCGGGGATTTGCCGAAAAACTAATTACGCTGGCCAAGAAAGGCACGCTGCCGGCGCGTCGTCGTGCCATCGCGCTGCTGAACAATCGCGCGATTTATGAAGAAGGCGAAAAAGGGCAAATGGTCAAGACCGGAACCGTCGTCGGCAAATTGTTCAGCGAGATTGGCCCGCGTTATCTGGATCGCCCCGGCGGTTACACGCGAATCATCAAACTTCCCAAGCGTCGACTTGGCGATGGCGGACAGCTCGTGCTGCTCCAGTTGGTCGGCGCCGGCGAGGGAAAGGGCGAACAGACGCGGAAATAAGCCGCCTGTTTCGGCGTGTCGGTACACTTAACGGGAGGTGCTCAACGATGTCAACTTGTGTGTTTTGTGAAATTTCGGCCGGTCGCATCCCCTGCACAAAGCTTTATGAGAACGAGCATGTGCTGGCGTTTTTGGATATTGGCCCCATCAGTGACGGCCATACGCTGGTTGTTCCCAAAGCCCATTACGACCGGCTGCATCAATGCCCGCCGGACGTGCTGGCGGAGCTTGGCAGGGTCGTCGGATTTTTGGCCGAACCGGTCGCTCGGGCGGTTCAGGCCGATGGGTATAATGTGCTGAACAACAACGGCTCGGCTGCCGGACAGGTCGTCGAGCATGTGCATGTCCACATCATTCCGCGAAAGACAGGCGACGGCGTCTTTGACCGTTGGCCGGCGTATAAATATCCGCCGGGAAAGGCCGAAGCCATTGCGGAAAAAATTAAAAAAAATCTTGCAAGATAACGTTTCTTTCTTGAAAGCATTGTTTTTTTGCATTAAAATAATATGTTTATCGCGGGGTAGAGCAGTCTGGTAGCTCGTCGGGCTCATAACCCGGAGGTCGGAGGTTCGAATCCTCCCCCCGCCAATTGCTTAGAAATAAAGGACTTGCAGAAAATCTGCGAGTTTTTTTTTGTACGTTTGAGACGTCTTGTACCCTAAAACCGAACAAGACCATCGGGATTAAATCGCGACCATAGATGCCGCCTCGTAAAAAAACATAAGTTCTTAATAAATGTAGGCTTAAGAGAGGCATTGTGAACGCTTCGTTGATGTGGTATAATATCTTTTATCGGCGATGGTACGGACAATGGGGAGTGCCAATTGTTCGATGATTTAGCGTGTGGGTCGATTTGGAAGACTGATGATGAATACCCATAGGACACCTCGGCACGTGCAAGCAGCATTCCCCCGGAATCCAGAGGTTATGCCTAATTCTTCCCAGTGTGCCAGTCGGTTCCTGTTTGTTTTAGTCTGTCTCATTCTGGCCGGTGTGCCGGGCCGCGGGCAAACCCCTGAGTCGATAGTTTATGATATCCGTTTTGGCATAATTGAGCCGCCTATTATTGTTCAACAGGATATCACTGTTCGTGCGGCGACCTCAAACCAGCGGCTGGAGCAAATGCCCCTTGAATGCAGCGGTCTGGCGTGGTATGGCGGCAACCTGCTGATTTCCAGCGATCGTCATGAACATCTGGTTTTTATCTGTCCGATTGATCTGGATATAATGACTGTCGGCACCCCTACGCCCAAGATTCTCATCCGCAACGAGCAATACCTCCTGAGCGATATTGAATCGATGACCATCCGCCGGCACAACGGAAAGGACACTCTCGTGTTGATGAGTTCCCTGAGCAACGCCCCCGACGGCCAACCTTTGCCGCAGCGTCGCCACTTGTTCTGGACGGATCTCACTTCGCTTTTGTCGGATCCCTTTGAAGGGAGTATTGTGAATGTTTTTTCCGCCGAGCCAATTCGCCGCCAGTTGGAAGGCCTGTTTGAGATGATCGATGTGTCGCCCTATTATGCCTGGTATGCCCTTCAGAATGATAATACATATCGCTGGGGCAATGTTGAGGGCATTAGTTTTACGCCGGCCGGCCAGACGCTGTTGTGCGGCATGCGAAATCCGCTTTATAACGAGCAAGCAGTTCTGTTTGCAGTTGCCGGTGTTCCGGAGGCGACGCGCATGCTGAGGTCGGAGACATTGACTGTAACCGATCTTTTTTTGCTCGATCTTGGCAATCGCGGCATCAGCGATCTGGCTTGGGATCCGATCACGCAGGGGTATCTGATTACGGCGGCCAAAAGCAACGGTCCCCGACAGGATCCGGATGAGCCTTATCCGCCCAACACCCTGGATAGCGCCTTGTTTTGGTGGAGTGGACACAAAGCCGACCCGCCGATTCTGATTGCCCGGATTGTGGATATGACCATCGAGGCGGTCTGTCGGCTGGGTGAGAGCCCCTATATCGCTTTGGGGAGCGATGAGGGCGACGTCAGTGAAGGGCGAGCTTATCGCCAAAGCATATTGACCATCCTTGAATTCCGTTCTGTTCCTCTGAAATCGGAATAGCCATAAATATGGATGATTTATCGTCAAAACACGAAGTCACGCTGAAAGAGCAGGATGAATTTGCTCGCACGCTTATTCCAGATGAGTCTTCGTCCACTGAGCCGCAGACCGAAACGCCTTTGCCGGAACAGCCGGCCGCACCCAAACAGCCCCCTTGGGTCGGCAAGGTCATGGGGCACTTCAAATTGTTGCGTCTTATCGGCCAAGGGGCGATGGGCATGGTCATTCAGGCCGAGGACATCAACTTGAGGCGGATTGTGGCACTAAAAGTGCTTCGAAAGCAGTTGACTACCGGCGAAAAAGGCAAAAAGGCTGTCGAGCAGTTCTTGCGGGAAGC
>JAAYQH010000146.1 GCA_012519365.1 Planctomycetota bacterium
CACCCTTTTTCCCAAAACCATTTCACCTGTCCCTGCCGGTCGCGAATGCGGTATTCAATCTGAAATGGCTCGCCGGCCGCTACATGTCGGGAAATCTCTTGCCAGACATACTCCCGATCCTCGGCAAGGATTAAATGGCCCCACGTGATAAGGCCGTCATAAAAGTCCCGATCCCTAAAACCGGTCATTTCCTCACATCCCTGGCTGAGAAACTCCATCGTCCAGTCTTTGTCAAATTTGCAGCGATAGGCAATCCCCCGAAGGTTGGCCAGCAAGCGGGACAACGCCTGTTGGCTTTTTTCAAGGGCCAGACGTGTCTTTTCACGGTCGGTCATATCGTGAATCACGATGACAACACCTTCGATGCCGCCGCTGCCGTTTTGATGGGGATGATAGACACCCTGAAAATAACGCCGTTCATTTTCAGGCGAATCGGTCCACATTTCAAAAGAGACGGTTTGGCCGCGTAACGCTTTTTCAAACCGCTCCCGAATCTGCTGCTCGTACCTTTCCTTTCCGAAGACCTTTGCCATAGGGCGGTTAATAACCTCCTCCGGCAATTTCCCCAAGGCCTTCAGAAGCGCATCGTTGGCCGCGCGAAACACCCCGTCGGCATCCACAAAGGCCATCAGGTCGTCCGACAGGGAAATAATGGTTTTATAACGGCGCAACGCAAGAATATCATTCTGACGGCTCTGAAGCACATTTTCCAGCTCGCCGGTGCGCTTATGCACTTCACGGCGGAGCATTCGGTTCCACCCGACAACCACCAGCACGGCCGCCGCCGACCCGCCCAGCGCAATCAGCAAAAACCGCGCATCGGTTCCCCTGCCTTCGAGCGGCAGGATCCAGCGGTTGATCAGGGCGTTGCGACGTTCCGGCGTGATTTTAGCGAGGGCCGCGTTGAGTATATCGATCAGTTCCGGCTGGTCTATGCGGCAAGCAAAGCCCAGAATAAAAGGATACCCCGCATCGCCGACAATACGCAGATTAGTGAATTTATACTGCTGAATGTACCAACTTGCGCGGGATATTTCGATGACCATCGCATCGGCCTGATGAAATGACACGCGCGACAGCCCGATCAATTCATCCTCCACCGCCAGAAGATTTATAGCCGGATAATGAAGATGCAGATATTCTTCAATAGCGGCCCCCTGAACCACCGCGACGGTTTTGCCGGCAAGATCATCCAATGTCAGCGGACCTTTGACGTCTTTGGTAGCGACAATCATGTTGCTAAAGGTCAGATAAGGCTCTGTAAACGCAAACGCCTCCTGCCGCGACGGTGTTGTTTGAGTGGCATAAACCACGTCAATCTCCCGCGCAAAGGCCGCCTTCATCATCGCATTCCACGTCTCAAAAAAGACAATCTCAAAGGAATAGCCCAGATGACTTTCAATTTCACGGATAAAATCGATGCACAAACCACTTAGAGTGCCGTCTTTGGGGTCGCGAAAGATTTGCGGCGGGATGGCGGTTACGCCGATTCGGATAGGCCGCTGCCGACTGGTGAGCCACTGCCGCAATTGCGGCCTTAAAATGTCCTGGTGTGCCGAATCTGCGGTGCGCTGGGTTTGCAACTGGGCCTCAAGCGGCGGACCGCTGAAAATAAAAAGCAAAACTGCCGTCTTTAATGCCCATCGTATCCCGCAACGAAATAGGGCTGTTCCGTGTGTCATACCCTTTGGCTGCCTTGCACAATGAATGGGGGGAAACCTATCTGTTTTATTTGTTCAATTGTCCTTAAATACCCCCCTGACGTCAAGAGCGTAGTTGTGGGATGTTGTAAGAAAAAGATAAACAATCAACACAAAATATCCAGCCCTCGAACAAAGAAGACAAGCAATCACCCCAAAAGACTCGACCTTCACAAAAACAAGATAATAAACTCCCACAAATAATGACCCGTTCAGCCGGCACCGACAATTCAAACGGTTCAGGATATTCGGGCTGCACTGGATTCAAACCATCCAGGATTCAAACAACGCAATTTTTAAACCGCGTATGATTTAAACCGTGCAGAGCAATCAGAATATACCGTATCCAGGCGGCATAAAGTATTCAGGCGGAGCAAAAATAAAAAAAGCCAGACTCGCAATTGGCTTGCGACATCTGGCTTCGGAGGAGGGTGATGAAAAGCTTGGTAATGAGCGTCTGTTGTGTTGCTCCATATAGTATGACGAATAAAAAGGAGGAAAGGTTTGAAATTTTTTGAAAAAAATTGATTTTTTTCAGATTTTGGCATTTACGGGCGGTCAAACACCTGGCGAATCTAAAGTGAAAATTATAACTGGTTTTATAAAAGAGAATTATATTTTTTAGCCCAAACTGTCAAAAAGTGCACCCAAAATGAAAAAAAAATCAAATTCTGACACTTCAGGCTGCATCTTGACTCACAATTTCACATTGTGGGAGAAAACTTGAAAAAAAATCAAAAATTCTGTTTGCAAAATTGAAACTGATTAGTAAAATTCGCTTATATGTTAGATATATATCAAACAAATTTGAATTTGAGTGTATTTGCTGGAAAACTTTTGGATTTTTAATCGGAGCAGGTGCGATGGGGCAGATTCGAATGGATTCAAGTTGGTTCGATGCGCGATGGGGGAAATCGCAACAGCCCAGTGACATCCGGCGTCAGTGGGAGCGGCTGGGGCATTTGTCGCAATTTCTGGATGAGCAGGAGCGGGTTCTATTTGAGGCGGTTGCAGAGCAGGGCGGCGGTGTTGGGCGGCTGGCGCGGCTGACGCGGCGGAGTCCATCCAGTGTAAGTCGGCAGATTCGAGATATTGTTCGTCGTCTGTCAGGGCGTGAGTTGCGAATGCTGCTGGCGCATCCGGATGAGTTTAGCGGGTTGGAGCAGGCGTGTGTTCGTGAACATTTGGTGCGTAAGCGGCCGCTGGCGCAGGTGGCCCGCGAGTTGGGAACCACGGTTTATGAAGTGCGTAAAACGTTGTCCGGGATTCGCGCCAAGACGGAGCGGCTTTGTCGGGTTGAGCAATGGCCGTAGCGGATAGTCGGATTCGCTATTGATTTTTTGCTGAGGTGTCTGCTCAGGGCAGAAAAACATAAGGAAGGAGCAGGGGGCAATGGTAGAGTTTCAGGTGGAGTGTGTCGGTGGGGTATTTCGGGATTTTGGGCCGCGGGCGCTGGAGTTGATGCGTTTTTTCGGAATGAATATAGAGGGATTGGCACGGCGGACGGTGCGATATGGCGTGTCGCTGCGGCTGGAGGCGGGGCAAATTTGCTGGATCACAGGGCCGAGCGGGGCGGGCAAGAGTCTTTTGCTCAATGCCTTGTATGCCCAGGCTCCGGCGGGCGAGCGGATTCGCGTCGATGCGATTGGGCTGGAGCGCAACGCGGCGGTCATCGATTGCGTCGATGGACCGTTGAACGAGACGTTGGCGGTGCTCAGTTGTGCGGGTTTGAGCGATGTGCCGTGTCTGCTGCGGCCGCCGGCCCTGCTTAGCGAGGGGCAACAGTGGCGCTACCGGTTGGCCAGGGCGCTGCTTAGCGGGCGAGGGCTGATCTTTGTAGACGAGTTTTGCGCGTCGCTGGATGAGACGAGCGCTTTGGTCGCAGCCTGGCATCTGCGTCGTATGGCCGACAGGACGGGACGGATCTTTGTGCTGGCTGGGTGTCGAGAGGATATGTTGGGTGAGCTGAGCCCCGATGTGCTGGTTGTGACCGGCGGGCGAGAGGCGGAGGTTATTTATCAGAACGGGGATGGGATTGAGCCGTAACGGGTGAACCGAACTGCTGAATCGAAACCCAAGGGGGATGATTTTCAGGTGCTCAATCCCTTGAGAGTGCCGGTTTGGGGTTATGGGCGGTAGCGCGTTTGTCCTCCGGCGTGCTGAGGTTTGGGCGGCTTGGGTGTCGGCTGGGGACGCGGCGAGGGGATGGTTCTCTGGGGTTGTCATAACGCCTTTAATTTTAGAATGTTATCGATTTCAAGGGGCGATGGGAAGCAATTTTATCAAAGAAGAGGTCTTTTCAAAGGGGCTATCATTTCAAAGCCAGGTGTTGAATTGTTGAATTATTTCAGAACGGAAGGAGCAAGGGGATGGGACATATCAAAAAACGAGCCTATATTAAAAAATCCATTGAGCAGCGGATTGAGTCGGCCCACCAAAAGGGGTGCTTGCTGTTGGCCCAGAGTATGCCGGCAGCGATTGCGAAGTTGCTGGACCTGCTGGAGGATGAGCATTCGGAGACGGCGCGCAAGGCGAGTGTTAATTTAATCAAACTGGAGTTGGCTCAGACCACGTCGTCCGCGATGCCGGCAGAGGAAACAGACCTGAGCGAGTCGTTTAATGGGGACGCGGCGGAACGGGTGCTCAGGGTGCTGGCAGAGCGGGGGGAATGAGAATCCCGGTTTGGGAAGGGGATTTTGCGGCGTTTTGGAGTGGGCGGTTGCTGTGGAGTGACGAAATTCTTATAATACTATTTTGCTAAATGGGCAGTTTTGGCAAAAGAAGCGGTCGATTATTGAGTTCTGGGTATTAAGGTCTGACTTATGCAGAGAAAAGAAAAACTTTCTTGCGGGGACATTTCTCTTAACGAGGTGTTGACGCGCGAGCAATTTCGCAAGATCGGGTCGGCATTTGCGCGAAACTTTGGGCTGGCCCTTGAAGTGACCGATACGGAGGGTCGAGAAATCCGCACTCTGTGTTCGGGCGGGTGTGAGCCGGGTTTTTGTCGTTTAGTGCGGCAGTCCAAAGTGGGGGCTGGGCGGTGCCGTCAGGATCGGCTGCGGGGTCTGAATATCGCGATTGAAACGGGCCAGCCGTATATTACGCTTTGTCATGCGGGCATCGGGCTGGTGTGTGTGCCGTTGATGGACGGTGATCTGCCGTTGGGGGGGGTATTTTTCGGCAAGTGTGTATGGGAGCCGGTTGACCAGACGATTTGTGAGGATGTGGCCAAGCGTTTGCGGGGGCTGCGGTTCGGGGCCGGTGAGTTGGAGGCGGCCTTGCGCCGGCTGCCGGTGGTCTCGGCTCGGCGGATTCACGAGGCGGCAGAGTTTTTGTATATTCTGGTGTATCAGATGACCGAGCTTGATCCGCAGGTGGTTCAGTGGCGGCGGCAGCGTTCTTTGCAGCAGGCTCAAATCAGCGAGGTGATTCAGGACAGTAAGCGTTTTGGCTCGGAAGAGGCCTATCCGTATGAATTGGAGTGTCAGCTTATCGCCAAGGTCAAGTTGGGCGACCGCACCGGGGCCAAGGAGATTCTGAATATGCTGCTGGGCACGATTATGTTTCACAATCCGGGCAACGTCAATCTGCTTAAGGCGCGGCTGGTGGAGTTGCTCAGTGTGTTGAGTCGTGCGGCGGCACAGGGCGGGGTGGATATCAATATGCTGCTGAGCAAAAATCTGGGGTATATTGATACAGTTTTGGCGCTCGATACGCAGGAGGATTTGTGTGTGTGGATCAGCCGGGCGCTGGATGAGTTTATTGAAAGCGTCTATTGTTCGCAGGACGCGAGGAAGATTTCTCAGCTTCGGCCGGCGATGGAGTATATGCAGTATCATTTTGATCAGCCGTTGACGCTGGAGGATATTGCGCGGCAGGCTCATTTGAGCGTGTCGCGGTTGTCGCATTTGTTTAAGGAGCAGATGGGGATTACGGTGATTGAGTATTTGACGCATATTCGTGTCAGCCGTGCCAAGGAACTGCTGATTGGCAGCGAACGCAATTGTACGCAGATTTGTTTTGAGGTGGGCTATAACAACCAGAGTTATTTTACGCGGATTTTTAAGCAGGTGGCGGGGATGACACCGCGGCAATTTCGACTGGAAAACAAACGTCTGTAGGGGGATTTAGGCGGTTCCTCGATTTGCTCGGGAAATAGAACGTTTTTTTACTAGTACTCTGTCACCTCTAAAATTGTGGATATAGTCTTTTGAGTCTGACTCTTGCATCTTCACAGGTGAACTGCCAATCCACTGATTTCTGATTTTCATTGCGTCTTTCATACCACGCCTG
>JAAYQH010000147.1 GCA_012519365.1 Planctomycetota bacterium
CCTTTTTGGCTTCACCCATCAGGTTCTCCAAATCTGAACACAAAAACTGTTGTAGACAGCATCCATAAGCCCTATACTATCAAAGTCTTACCTTTTTGCACGGATTTACTTGGGAAATCCGGGATTAAGATTATTTTACACTTTTCGAGAAGATAAATCAATGGTCTTTTATCGGAACCAAAAAATGCTTGCTTCTTTGAGAAGGTATGGGTATGAACAACACGTAATGATTTGAAAACCGGAGTTTCTTATGCCTGATTATTATATGCACGTAACCAAAATCGACGAGGCGGGGTATGACGCTGCACTGTACGGCTTGGCGCACAACAAAAAACAGACGGTAGACAAAATGCCGGCGGTTGCTGCCAAACTTGCCGACAAAGACGGCGGACACAACAAATTCCTTGAAAGCATCACGGTCTGGCTGGACGTGCGTGCCCCGCGCTACTGGTGGCAGGAGGCCCACACCTTTCGTTTGTCCACCAAGCAGTCTGAAAGCACGATGCACACGCTGACCGGCGAACTGCTGGCCGTTGATATGGCCGATGACGCCGCGGTCAGGGCCTTTCTCGAGAGGAATTTTGAGCCGGACGCCTGTTCCCTCCCGACGTTGCAAGCGATCTACGAGGCGGCCAAAAACAACGATATTATCGGGGTTAAAAAACGCCTGCCTGAAGGATTTCTACAGACCCGCCTGTGGTGTATGAGCTACAAGACCCTGCGCAACATCATCCTGCAGCGCCGCAGCCACCGCCTGCCGCACTGGAAGGAGTTTATCCGTCAGACCCTTGAGCAACTCAATCACCCGGAGCTGCTGCCCGGCCTGCTCTCGAAAAACCGATAAAGTCAACCTTAAAAACACCCTAAGAGCGTTCGGCCGACTGGCTGCTTTCGAATCGAAACACCTGGTTCAGGATAAGATACAAATTGAATTGAAATGCGCAGAAAAAAAGCAGCGGCAAGGAGGAAACCGCTGCTCATTCCCAGGCATAGAACCTGGCATTAGAAGGAGGAGGAGGGTAATGTTCTCACTTTATTTTTTTACGGTCTTAAAGAGCTTTATCGTTTTCGTATTTTTACTTAAGCTTACGTTCTTATATCGGCCTTTGTTCTCAGTAATTTTACTGATTTTGCATAAGGAAAACAACCCATTTTCTTAAAAAAAATATAACTCATTATAATACAGAGACTTACAATACATTCCAGAGGTTCGAAATCGTTTGAAAAAATTATTTTTTCTGATTTTTCAAAAAACCATCGGCAAAACCACCCCCGCCATCGGCCGATTTTACACCTTTTGGTTCGGGATTTTCACGACCTCAACCAACCCATTGCTTTTCATCACCAAACACGTACAATACGAAACACCTACAGGTCGGCATGTCGGCTTTTTTTGATTTTTCGCGTTGCTGTTTGTTATGCCCAGGCGGTTCACCTATGCGGCTGTATTTCAAAAAACACCAGCGAATCGTGCGTGAGCGGGATTTTAAGGCGATTATGGCGTATCACTGCTGCGTCAGCAAGGGGCTGATGCGTCTCTATGCCACACCGAACGGGATTGGGATGCCGCGATTCGGTGTCTCTGTCAGTCGCAAATGCGGCAATGCCGTCGTTCGTAACCGCCTTAAACGGCTTGCGAGAGAGGTGTTTCGCCTCCACCAGCAAGATTTGCCCCCTGGCCGCGACTATCTTTTAATTTTAAGTGCCCGTACGCCGATAAATAAAGAATGTGCCGTATCGGTGATGACCTATCAGGGATTTGAATCTCAATTTTTGAAATTGGTTGAGGATTTGTCCCAAAAGCCATGTTTTCAGAAATAATGTCAAGATCAGATGACACAAGCCAAAAACCGGCCGGAGAGGCCGACGAAAAACAACTGCTGCCGATCGGCAAAGCGGCACAGCAGGCCGGTTTGTCGCGTCAGAGCGTGCAATATTATCTGATGTTGGGGCTGCTGGAGCCTACGCAAACCACGCCCACAGGGCGGCGGCTGTTCGGCCCCAAAGCCATCGAGCGACTGCGGCTGATTAAACACCTCAATGCCAGCGGCTATACCCTTCGGGCTATCCGCGAGTTGTTTTTGAGACACCATAACTAACTGAAAGGAATGGAGTTATGACAGATTATCAAACGCAGCAACGCCGTCGCAATATGGTGGTTGGCGCGTTTGTTGTGGTGGGGTTTGCCGCCTTTATCTGGATGCTGGTCCAGTTTCGCAATCTGCCGCTGTTTGCAACGCAATTTCGCTCGTTTATCATTCTGGTGGACTTTCCCGAAACACCGGGTATTCAACGCGATACCGCGGTTCAATTTTGCGGCTATCAAATCGGGCGAGTGGTCGCGGTCGAACCGCCGCGTGTGGAAAGCGGTCCGCAGGGACAAGCTGTCCCGAAGGTGCGTGTCAGCATTGCCATCGATAATAAGTTTATGGGGGATATCCCCGAGACTGTTTCGGCGACCATTATACGCCGGAGTCTGGGAAGCAGTTTTATTGAGCTGAAAGTCAATCCTGAGTTGCCGGTAACCGGCCATCTGAAAGCCGGCACCCAACTTCAAGGCGACATTGGAATCGTCAGTGAGCTGTTTCCACCGGAGGTTCAGCAAAAAATTGAGAATCTTATTGAGTCGATTACCACGCTTTCGCAAAATACCAACGCCATCATCGGCGATCCTGACAACCAGCTCAACATTAAAAAATCGATCGAGAACGTCGCCCACGCCACGGCTCAGGCGGTTGATACGCTGGACTCTTTGCAAACATTCGCCCAGACCGGTACCGAGCGGCTCAACGCATCGGCCGAGAACCTCAACAGAACGCTGGACTCGATTCGGGGCCTTTCCGATATTGGCGCCGAACACATTGAGGCCGTGGCCGTCAGTCTGGACAACACGCTTCGCGAATTTCGGATTGTGCTGTCGCAACTGCACAGAGGCCCTGGCTCGGCCGCCCGCTTTCTCAATGACGGCCGGCTCTATGAAAACCTGTTGGACAGCAGCAAAGAACTGCAACTGGCGCTGGATCAAATCAAAAAATGGACCGCAGAGGCCCGCGAAAAGGGTATCCGCATCAAGTGGTAGCATCCCTGCAGCCTTGACCGAGCCGGTCGTATGGACGAACTGCCCGGCCGGGGCCGGTGTTGTTTATGCGTCCTGAACGTCCGCGCAACGCGCTTTTGCAGGCCTCAGACCGGTAACGGCCGCAAACCGTTGCCGCCAAAAGTCGCTGACAAAAAACAGGATCAAAAATGGCAAGACGCCAACCCAATAGATTGCGGCATAAACCAGCATCACAACCAACAACATCCAGAACAAATCTGCACTGAAAAGGGAGTAGGGGATCAGAATCGTATAATAAACAAAAAACAGGACAAAAATCGCCGACAAAATGCCCGCACCGAACCCTAACAAAAAACGCACCGGTCCAAATCGCCTACGGCTCAGGAAGGCGCCGACAATAAAGCCCGACTGAATGACCGCCGCACTGACCACGCCGAAAAATACGATTTGAACATATTCCAAGGAACTAATGTCCACCAGCATCAGGGCACAGCCCCCCAGCATAATACCGCCCGCCAGAAGAGCCGTTACCACGCGATGGCGATGGCCGATTCGCTCGCCCAGAAGCCAGACAACGCAAAGGCCCGCCAGCAATGCCATTACCACTGGATTCAACACACTGACCATCTCTTCAGAAAAATGCATCAATCCGGCAAAGCCTCTCCACATCCCCATCACCAGCAGCATCGGCGCCAGAATCAGAAACGCTCTCGGTCGCCGGTTTTCTTTCAGGAACAAAAACGCCGCCGCAACCGGAACGAAATAGGCAAATCCCGACGCATGATACAGCGGATTGAAATAATAGGTCGTCGGCTCGGCGCGAATCGGTTCGCCTTCGCCTCTCGGCACTTCGGTCTCGATTCTGAATGTGCCCCAGGCATACATCGGTACTCGCCACGAGTACACACAGACGCCGCCTCACCCAAAGGCGAACTGCCCCGATGCCAGCAGCAGATCACCCTTGTAAATCGCAAGTCTCGGCGAATGCTCATAACGCGCGCCGAACAGCAATTCCGCCTGCTCACGCGAGGCGGTCTCAATCGCCACTTTCAGCACTTTACCTATGCGCGACACCGTGACGGTGTAGGCCGGTTCAGCGAGAACCACGGCATTCGGATCCTCCAGCTCGGACGCACCAAACTGATCAACCGTCTGCTCCGAAACCGTCAGAGCCATCGCCCCGGCCGCCGCGAAAACGAACCATAAAACCATACCTTGTCTCATTCCAACTCCCTGAACAGAATCACATCAACAGCCGAATAAAACAGCCCTGCCATGCAATCAAACCGAATAACCAGACCCTATCGATAACTTCTCAACACTCATCCGCATGGCCATCGGACAGCTCACGCTGCCGGGCTGTCGTCTTATTACAGTCCGTCCCGCTTTTCGGTCAACTTGGACAGCGCAAAGCCTTCAGCAACGACCTTGCGCTGATCGTCCGTCAAAATCAGCCACGGCATCGCCTGGACGCCGAGTTCAAACCGGATTTTTTCGGCCTCATCTGCGATAATGCCGCACGCAAATGGGATGTCAAAATCAGCCAGCCACGCCTTCATGAGCTGGGGTTCGGTCGGCTCGCCGTTGAGCAGCACGACCTGGATCGACCGCTCGGCCA
>JAAYQH010000148.1 GCA_012519365.1 Planctomycetota bacterium
CGGGATGTAGAATATCATCGGTCGCGTCATTTGGTACACCATTCGGTTCATAGGAATCTACCCGCCAGTAGTAAGTGGCGTCATAATCCAAAGCAATCATAAATGGGGGCATCGCAGTGGCATCGGTAATATCAATAATATTATCGGATGCCGCAAAATTCGGTTCAGACGTCTGCGTTGCTTTTCGTAGAACTAAATTGTAGCCAACCTCCGGCGTATAGTGTGATGGAGCATCCCACTCAAGAGTGCTCGTCGCCCCCGGATCAACAGCATTACCTAAAGGACGCGGGTTGGCCGCAACGTCCCCAAGACCCTTTGCATAAATAGCGGCAATCTGGCCGTCCGTCAAAACTTCATTCCATATTTGCACATCGTCGATCAGGCCGTCAAACGCATCTGTAAGGGTACTTCTTCGATTGTTGTTGCCGACTGCAACCTGATTTGTCCCTGTAAAATACGGTTGAGTAAAAGTGATGCTGTCGGCAAGTACACCGTCCACATACACATGTCGCTCGGTGGCATCGGGGTAAACCGCTACAATATGGTGCCATTGACCGTCCGCTTCGGTAGCGGTCGTTCCTCTGTCTTTCCATGCCGCCGCATCATCAAACGTGGTGTTTCGATAACCCGCATTTGCATTGCCGTTTTTCATGCCGGTTTGAAGGTATTGGGTATCAGCGCCTCTCCTGCCCATCCATACAGCACATCTGGTGCCTGTTACGGCTGTGCTTTTGATCCAATACGAAATGCAAATGGGAAAATCCGTAACTTGGGTTGTGACAGTATCTACACCAAAATCAACCCACCCAGCGGCAGAAAATAAATACGCACCGCCAATTTTGCCAGCCTGTCCCTGGATTACAGTCCCAACAATTGAACCGTGAAAACCGTTGCCTGAACTGTCCAGGACAGGACCGCTGGTTTCATCAAAGGTCCAGTGAGCAATCAGTGCTGCACGGCCAACCGATGTGATCACAAGGATAATTAACACCACACTCATCACCTTAATTAACTTCATCATAATCTTTGCCTTTCAAAAATACGACCTTTTTGGCTCAAACAAACCTATCCAAAATGAACTATCCATTTTTCTACAATCCTCTACCGCTTAATTGGCAGAAACTTGAATCTATTCAGTTCGCCGCCATCTCAATCAGCAGGGAAGGCCTGGCAAATAACGCCCAGTCATACGCACGCCTGTCATTTGATTCAGTGACCACAAGTGTCAAAAAACAATCTTCATCTTGAATATCCACTTCGATCTCTATTACGCCATCTAAATAAGATACACAATTTCGATTAAATCTTTCTTTGCCGTCGATCAAAACCCAGCAGTTGACTTTTCCTGAATTAAGTCCATCTGCTGAAGGTGAAAATGAAGGAACAAGAGCCACGGTTTCCGAAACACCGAAGAGAGACGTAAACCGTAAAATTTTCGCACAAGGCAACGTTCGACGAATGGCCTGAAGATCGAACGTAATCCCCTGATTGGAATGCAGCGATATGGCCGGGTTGCCGGGGGTACCATATGTCTGGCCGTTAAGTTTTAGTTGATGCTTGAGCGCCGTATCAGATGCATGCCAGGCCCCATTGAAAATATTTCCCCAGAAGACTTCACGCCCATCAACAAAGCCGCTGAATGTGTGGCCTACCGAAGTAATTTGCACAGGTGCTTCTCGGCTGTCTGGAACGAACACCCCGTCAATTAAAGCAAGACTGCTGACTTTGTTATATTCCCCTGCCCCACTTAATATCCCGGTAACTTTGCTTTGAACCAAATCAGGATCCGGCGATTCAAACCACCGACCTGTATTGGTTTCGATCCCACTGTCAAGTTTTCCGGTGCCCAAGCCATTGCCCCCGCCCACAATATCCGCAAGATCGATCCGCTGCTGACCCCGCCAGACCATATTGGTGTTTGAATCAATCGCCCGCACAAAGGCCTCTTTGGCCACAGGTATCTGCTCGATTTTGGCACCATACGCATCATAGCGAACCGCCTTATTTTCAGAGACCGTCAGGCTGTTTTTGGCTTTTTGCTGGGGGCCGGCGAAGAGCTGCACGCTGCCTTTGATCACGTGCACTTCCGCTGTGCCATTCACCTGCGCATGAACGCCAAACTCCGTCCCCAAATCCACAAATCGCGAGGTGGGAGTTTGCACCATAAACCCCAGCCCCGTTTGGGAAACGCGACTGTACAAGCGCCCGTATTCCACATACACCCCGGACTTGGACATTTCAAACACCGCCGGCCCTTCCACCAGCACATCCACCCCGTTGTCATACCGAAGATGAACAATGCCGCTTTGCAAATGCAGGCTCTGCCCATTGGCCCGTAACCGGCCGCCGGGCCTGAGAGCAGGATCGGCCTGACCCCATTGCGCACCGAGTTGATCCAGCAGGGTCGCCACCTCATGCTCCCCTTTGGGCGGCACAAACCGCAGAAACACAAAAAACAGAACGATTGCCGCCGTATTCAAAAGGACGACAATACTGAACGGCGTGAGCTTGCGTCTTTCCCGCGGCGGATAAACCACCTTCTGAATCACCTGCCGCTGCGGTGTTTCTTCTGGAGCCTGCAGCGCGGGGGCCTGTTTCTCGTAGGCCGCCAATTCGTCCCAGAGTTGAGGATCCCAAGCGGTCTGGGCCGCGGCACAAGAACCCGACAAAGAAGCTGATTTTCGACCTCTAAAAAGAGACTGAAGAACGGACGATTCGACATAGTATCGGCATACCTGAGGATTGGCGCGCAACAGGTCTTCAAAATGCCGAAATTCTTCATCCGACATAACGCCCTCTCGGAACTTCAACAAAAGCTCACTGAACTGTCGGGTTGTCGTGTAATCGTCCATAGGGATAGACTATAAATTTTGTTGAGTCAATGACCGTTTGACGCAGCGCAGCAGAAAATCATTCGCTCGAGCGAGCTTTGAATAAACCGCCTTTACGGAGCAGCCAATCTTGCCGGCAATGTCTTGGGCAGTACAATTATATTCATACTTGAGTTTAAGAACCTTTTTGTCCTCTCGGGTTAACTTCGAAAGACAACGGTTAAGGGCATTGAGCTTGTCATCTAAATTGGACGTCGCTTTTTGGGCCTCACATTCGATCAACTGCTCGACATCTTCCGAAAACTGCAAACGCGAGTTGGCCATTTTCCGCCGGTAATTGCGAACTAAATTGTAGGCGATGCCAATCCCCCAGGCCCCAAAATCGGACCCCGGCAGATAGGATTCATACTTTTCCCACATAATCGTAACCGTATCCTGAAACAAATCCTCAGCCTCAGAGGGATTGGGAATCAACGCATAAATGTAGCCATAAATGCGTCGGTCATTATCCAGCACATGACGCATAAAATCGCTGACAGAAAGTTTATCCTGTGTGCTGTTTAGCTTGTCTCTATCCATAACATCTTCATCTCGCAAACGCAGCTGTTCTGCAGCTGTTCTATAGAATACTTGTTTGAAAAACGAATTTTTCGCCATTTATTTTTTCCAAAAGCCCGCCGGCACCCTAGTAAATCGCGATAACCTATTGAATTATAGAGAGTTGTAACGACTGAAAAAAAAGTGAAATTACCCCCAGCAAACAATCTGCAAAAAGCGTTACTGACGCCTCAGAAAACGGAACTCACACGAATATACGCTGAATCATTCAGACGCATCGCGGCAAAGTCAACC
>JAAYQH010000149.1 GCA_012519365.1 Planctomycetota bacterium
GCGGCCCGAGCCCAGATTACCAACCATCCGCAAGCCAACGCCATGCTCAGAGGGCCTGAGGTGCGGCCGGGGTGGGAGGTTTATGATAAGCCGGTGATTATGAAATCCAAGGTCGCCCAGATCAAAAAGCCCGACGAGGTGCCGTGGGAAGAGCTGATTGACGAGTCGTTGAGCAAGTGGGTCAATCCCTATGACTGGGGACAGGCCAAGGTGGTTAACGGCGAGGTGCATTTGACCACCGAGCGCAGCAAGTGGTTTTTAATGACCCAAAAGCAGTACGCCAATTTTGTATTTGAAGGTGAGGTCCTGATGCCGGTCAATAAAGGCAATTCCGGCTTTATGTTCCGCAGTCAGATGGACAAAAATCGGGTGTGGGGCTATCAGGCGGAGGTGGATCCGTCCGATCGGAAATGGTCCGGGGGGCTGTATGATGAGGGACGGCGGATGTGGTTTATCTCGCCGAATCGCGACCAGGCCGCAACGCCCGAGCAGCGGGAAGCGTCCATCGCTGAGTTCCGAGCCCGTGCGGGAGAGTGTTTTAAGCAGGGGCAGTGGAATACCTACCGCATTGAGTGTATCGGTCCGCGGATTCGCATTTTTGTCAACGGCGTGCTGACCACCGATGTCTATGACGAGATGGATTTGGCCGGGCATCTGGGGATTCAGCATCACGGGGAACGCGATTTGGTGTATAAGTTCCGCAATCTGCGCGTCAAGGATCTTGGTGCCGGCGGTGAGGTGTATTATCCGCATCGAGAAAAGGCGACCGTTGCGGCGATTCCCTCGAAGATGGACGGGGCGATCTATGAGGCGGAAAACGCCAATCGGATGAATGATGCCCAAGTGTCGAATAATCATACGGGCTATCAGGGCACCGGCTTTGTGGATTTTGGCGGGCCGGGCAGTTTTGTCGAGTGGGATAACGTGCTTGCCGATACCGGCGGGCGGTTTACGTTGACATTCCGCTATGCGTCGTCCGACAACCGACCGTGTCATTTGCTGGTGAACGGCGAGCAGGCGGCTCAGATTCCGTTTGAGTCCACCGGCGATTGGACGAACTGGAAGACGGTCGATGTGCCGGTCACGTTCCGTACCGGCCGCAACGCGGTGCGTGTGGTGGCCATTGGACAGGGGCCGAATCTGGACGCGATGGCGGTGAATAAGTAAGGTCATATTGCAGGCGGGTTCGGTATCCGAGTGCGGGATGCTGAATCCGCCTTTAGTTTTTTGCAGTTTTTTAACGAAAAAAGGCGGCCAGGTGAGAGGGCAAAGGTGTTGACATTTTATTTTGTTGTACCGATGGAAGGCCGCGGCTCGATTAAACGGGCAGGCGGCCGGAATGTGATGGTTTTAAGGAGAAAATGACGCTTTCATTCAAAGGGCTCTGTTCATGGCATTCAAACATCACCCTTTTTTCCTACGGCTGGTTTTCGCGTCTGGGTTTTTGTGGATGTGTTTTGCGGCGTGTGTTTTTGCCGGTCATCCTTATCGGCCGTTTGTGATTACCGTCCTTGATGCGGACACGGGGGCGCCGATTCCGCTGGTGGAACTGAGGACGGTCAACAAGATTTCGTATTTGACCGATCGCAACGGGCAAATCGCGTTTCTTGAGCCGGGACTGATGGACATCGGCGATGTTTATTTTTATATCAAGGCGCCGCATGGGTATAAAGACCCCGAAGCGGATGGGTTTGGATATCGCGGACGACGGTTTCAGCCGACCCCGGGCGGGAGGGCCCAGTGTACGTTGGCGGCGGACCCGAATGCGTCGGAGCCGCCTGCTTACAGCGCCCTTGAACAGTTTCGGTTGAGTCATCCCTATCGGACTGCCGTGGGGACTTACCGGCCGTTTGAAATTGTGGTCCGCGATGCCCGGACCGGCCGGGGCGTTCCGTTGGTGCAGCTTCAGACCGCCGAGGGGTTAAGCTGCTATACCGACAGTGCAGGACGGGTGGCGTTTTATGAGCCAAGCCTGATGGATCGGGATGTTTTCTTTCAGATCAAAAGTTATGGCTACGACGCTCCGGCCGGCGGCGGTGTGATGTTGAGGACGACTTCGGACGGCAGCGCGGAGGTGAGGATCCAGCGGGTCAATATCGCAGAACGGCTTTATCGGATTACCGGCGGAGGCATTTATCGGGACAGTGTGCTGCTGGAGCGGCCGGTGCCGTTGGCCAAGCCCCTTTTATGCGGCAGGGTGGTCGGGCAGGATACCGTGGATATGACGCCGTATAAAGGGCGTTTGTTTTGGCTGTGGGGGGATACGGAACGGCCTTCCTATCCGCTGGGCAATTTCAAGACGTCTTCGGCCACGTCGCTGGTGCCGGGACAGGGGGGGCTGGATCCGAGCGTGGGGGTGGATCTGACTTACTTTGTGAACAGCAGCGGTTTTAGCAAGGAGATGTTTCCGCGTTCGGATGCGGGGCTGGTGTGGATGAATACGCTGGTTTCGCTGGAGGACAACGGCAGCGAGCGGCTGATCGGCAGTTATGCCGTCCTCCGCGGTCAGGCCGATGGGGAACGCGGGATGGCGATCTTTAATGACACGACGGAGACCTTTGAGACGTTGACGGTTTTTGGGCCGTCGGATCGAATCGTTTTGTCCGGTCAGGCCCACAAGAAAGACGGGTATGTTTATGTGAATTGTCCGTACCCGACGGTGCGGGTTCGGGCGACGTTAAGCGGCTTTCAGAACCCTTCTCAGTATGAGGCCTTTACGTGTCTAAAGGCCGGCACCGCCTACCAGGGGGCCGACTCGGAGGTTCATCGGGACGCGAATAATCGGTTGGTGTGGCAGTGGAAGGCAAACACCTCGCCGTTAAACGATACTCAGTGGGAGACGCTGGTCAAGGCCGGGCTGGTTCGCCAGAGCGAGGCGTGGAACTGGCTGTGTGATGGGGTCAGCGGTGATCATGTTGTGCTGGCCGGCGGCTCGGCGGGGTATAATCCCTATAAGGAGTGCTGGGTGATGGTGGGACAGCAGCAGTTTGGGCGGTCGTTTTTGGGGGAGGTGTGGGTCTCGGCGGCCCCGTCGCCCGAAGGGCCGTGGACAAAGGCCTGTAAGGTGGTGACCCACTGGTCGCCGCAGGAGACTTACACCTTTTATAATGTGGCCTATCATCCGGAATTCAATCAGGACAACGGACGGCTGATCTATTTTGAAGGGACGTATGTGACGACCTATTCAGGCAACCCGAACCCGACGCCGCGATACGATTATAATCAGGTGATGTATCGCCTTGACCTGTCGGATCCGCGACTGGAGGGAGTCTGGCCGAGGGCCGGCGACTGATATGTGAAGGGGTGTTGTTGGAAAGAGGCCTGGTTTTTAGGTGTGCCAGTTGACGTTTTATAGTTGTGAGTTTCAAATTTGGTATTTTTTGTATTTTGTGGTTGAGGGGTGTTTTGTCGGTTTGAGAGAAATGGGTGTTCACGCGTTCAAAAAAAGTTGAACGAGGGTGTGTTTTTTCACATTGCTATAGGGTTGCTTGTTCTGAAAGGCAGTGTGACGGCGGTTAATAACGCCTTTGTCTGGGTATGGCAGGTGCATCGCGCATCGCTTTGTAAACCGTGACCTTTTGTGGAGGCTTTCAACACATGGACAGATCGATGAGAACGACCCGTCGCGTTTTTCTGAGAACTGCGGCGGCGGCACCGCTGGTATTGCCGGCGGTCCTGCGGGCGGCTCAAACCGCTCCCAATGAACAAATTACCGTGGGGATGATCGGCACCGGCAGGCAGAGCCGGGGACTGGTGGGGCATTTTTTGGCACGGTCGCGGGTGGTGGCGGTGTGCGATGTGGACACGACACGTCGGGAGGATCTCCGCCAGCGTGTCAATACGCATTACACGACCTACCCGGATCAGGGCACGGCCGATTGTGCAGCGTACACTGATTTTGAACATCTGCTGGCGCGGAAGGATATCGATGCGGTGTGTATTGCTACGCCGGATCATTGGCATGCGTTGATTACCCTGGCGGCGCTGAAGGCGGGCAAGGATGTGTATTGTGAAAAGCCGCTGACCCATAACATCTCCGAGTCGGTTGCGGTGATGAAGGCGGTTGACGCCTATGGGCGCATTTTGCAGACCGGCTCGATGCAGCGGTCCAGTCGGGAGTTTCGCGTGGCTTGTGAATTGGCACGCAACGGAGCGGCAGGGCGAATTGAGCGGATCGAGTGCAGCTTCGGCGATCCGGCGATCGATTGCGACCTGCCCGAGGAACCACTCGAGCCGGGTCTGGATTGGAATTTGTGGCTGGGGCCAGCGGAATATCGGCCGTACCACTCGGAGTTGAGTCCGCGGGGCATTCATGACCATTGGCCCAACTGGCGGCGCTATCGGCAGTACGGCGGCGGGGCGGTGGCCGACTGGGGGGCGCATCATCTGGATATTGCCCAATGGGCGTTGGGGATGGATGACAGCGGGCCGGTGGCGGTGTTGCCGCCGGAGAAAAGAGGCGCCAAACGCGGCGCCCGGCTGGTGTATGCCAATGGTGTTGAGGTGGTGCACAAGGACGGTTTTGGGGTGCATATCTTCGGCACCGAGGGGGAGATTCTGGTCAATCGAGGCAAGTTCTGGTTTATTCGCGAGGGGAAAACGGTCGCAAAATTCACACAGCGTGAAGACGGCGGCACGCTGGATTCGGCGTTGTCGAAGGCCGAACGCGAGTATCTCAAGGATGCCAAAGTGCAGCTTTACCGGGTCCGTGATAATCATATCGGCGACTTCCTTGAGGCGATGCGGACACGGCGAAAACCCATTACGCACGAGGGCGTTGGGGCTCGCTCGGCGATTTGCTGCCATTTGTTGAATCTGGTTTACTATTATGGCCAGCCGATAAAATGGAATCCGGCGACGTGTACCTTTGCTGATGGGTCCGGCGACCCGCGTTGGCTCAGTGGTTCGCGTCGGGACTATCGCAAGCAGGCAGGGCAAACCGCAGGGGCGTAGCGTTTTTGACGCTTGATTTACTGCGGATGTGCCGGTAGTATTGTTCAAATGCCGCTTGGGACGGCCAGAGGGGGTATTGCGCTCGTAGCTCAGCAGGATAGAGCATCGGTTTCCTAAACCGAAGGTCGCAGGTTCGAGTCCTGCCGGGCGCGGTTCTTTTTTTGTGCGTTTTTATGCTAAAAACCTCGTTTTTGGGTTAA
>JAAYQH010000014.1 GCA_012519365.1 Planctomycetota bacterium
AAGAATCCTTCACCGGCCAACGGCGCGCAGGAGGTTCCCACCGATGAGGTTATGCTGAGTTGGTACCCTGCACCCGATCCGGAGAACCCGGATGTGCCGAATCCGGCAATTACAGCCCATCGGCTATATACCAACTTTGACAATCCCGATGATCCCAACCTGTATTTTGTCGCCGAAATCCCCAATACGGGCGAGCGGGCTGAGTACGGTCCCTTCACACTCGAAACCGACATAACCTACTGCTGGCGTGTTGATGAGGTGTTGCCCGATGTCAATGATATTACCGGTGTACTGTGGCGGTTTGAGACCGTCAAGTCAACCCCCATCATCACAGGCCATCCGAGTTATCAGGTCGTTGAGGAAGGAGGCACTGCCTCGTTTACAGTGGAAGTTGATTCCATGTCGCCTCCCACGTTTCAATGGTATCGGTATGTCGATGGGACCAATGATATCGCCTTGACAGACAGCGAGAAGATATCCGGTTCGCAAGAACAAACCCTTTATCTGAGTAACGCACAGTTGGACGATGAGGGAGGGTTCTATTGCATCGTCAGCAATTTGTCCGGCATCCCCGTTACGTCCCAAACCGCTCTTTTTGGAATCAAGCGGCGGCTGGCGTATTGGTCGTTCGAGGACAACAACCCGAACAGCGTGGTTCCAGGCAGTCCGGCGACAATCGTTTACGGCAATCCGACCTTTGTGGCAGGTCCTGTCGGTAATGCGATGAACTTCCATACAGGGCTGGATATGCTCTACACCGACCCTAACGAAACGTTGTCGTATTTTGATATCTGTAACTACACAATGACGGTGGCCTGCTGGGTCAACACCACCAACGCCCGCACGTGGGTGCCTTTTGTAGCGCGACACGGCGAGTCTGGACAGGGCTGGCAGTTACGTCAGGGTTCCGTGGCCGGGCGTCCAACCTTTACCACGCGAGGGACCGGCAATGACGACGGCACGCGAGGCGACCGTACAATCGCCGACGGTAATTGGCATTATGTGGTCGGAACGTTTGACGGCACCGATCAGAAGATCAAGAAACTGTACATTGACGGCGTGCTAAGTAAAGTCTATTCGGAGGATACAGGCAAACTCCTCAGAGCGGGCGACGAAGTCAGCGGCTTGATTAACCCGACCCTACTGCCCGTCGGTATCGCCGGACGAGTGACCGGTGATCTGGAGAACATGACCATAGAGACCTGGAATATTGCCGGGGCTAAATATGACGAAGTGGAAATCTATAACTACGTCCTGGATGCCGAGACGATTGCCCAGAACTATGCCAATATAACCGGCCAAAGTGTCTGCGTCGAACAGCCGGAGAATGATCTGGATGGCAATTGTTTTGTGGACTTGAATGATTTTGTGATATTTGCTTCGGAATGGCTCGGCGGCTCGCTGATTCAGCCGAATCTTTAATTTGATTGAATAACCGGAGTCTGGCCGTTGTCAAGAGATTGACTGTCGGCCAGACTCTTCTTTTCTGAATGCCGCCGTACGGCAACTCGACACCATGGGGGTTGTTTTGCAGATTCGTCCCCCTCGACAAAATTGAGGGTGAGGGCAAATACTTTCAACGTTCGGAAGGATACGTTGCCAACCGTTTGGAATAACATTATGAAAGACAAGATACTGTTCAATGGAAAATGGTGGTTAATCTGTCTGGTGATGGCGGCAATCGGTTCCCTGACGCCCTCGGTTCGAGCCGACGAGGTGATCGATCAAGTTCGGGTTCAGGTGCTGTCCCCGACGTTGGTTCGAATCGAATTAGAGGGACCCAAGGGCTTTGAGGACCGCCCGACATTCCATATCACCGGCCGCAACTGGCCGGGCGCTGCGGTAACGCGTTCCTCAAGCGGCAGTTTTGAATGGATTCGAACGGCCGACTTTACTGTAAAGGTCCCTTCCAACGCGCAGTCGCTGGATGGAATCGTCATCACGGATTCCAACGATACGGTGATTTGGTCTATGCCTTCCTCAACGGGGGTAACCCTCAAATGCAGATGGACTGAACACGGCGAGGCCTATCTGTTTGATAACGGCGATCAGCTTGGGTACGGGGCCGAGCCGGAGGATGATCGGTATTACTGGTTTTTGGAATCTGCCGAAGGCTACACGCAAATCAGAAACAAAGCAACGGGCGATTATATCCATTTGGAAAACAATCTCAGTTATGTGGAGTGCACGCCCGTTCAATCGCACTGGCACAGCAAAGACTGGACGCTGCAGGACGCCGGGCAGGGTTACAAGCGACTGCTTTGTCGGTGGTCGGGTGCACCGGACTATATCCATATTGAAAATTTGCGGGGCTATGCCGAACACGCCCCGGCCGGCACCGATAACGGGGATTCGACCATTGATAAATGGTGGAGCGCGATGTGGCTGGTGCAGGGAGAAAGCAGTGCGTTTTTTTCAAATAATCGCTGCTGGATCCCCCACCCCTCCGAACAGACGCAAGCCTGGGCGATAGTGGATACACCCCGCTATGTGCCGGCGTTGCCTGATGAACCGTGGGGCGGCGGGTACAATGTCGCCCCGGCGGGTACCTTAAACAACGGCTGGGATCTGGAGAACGATTCACACGATGTGTATGTGTTTTTGCCGAAAGGCGATGGCCGACAGCTGCGCCGTGATTTTCTGGCCCTGACCGGTCGAACCGATATGATTCCCCTTAAGGCGTTTGGAGCCTGGGACAGTCGGTGGTATCCCTACACCCACCAGGAGGCATTGGCCAAGATCGAGACGTATCGTTCCAAGGCCATTCCCCTTGATATGTTTGTGGTAGATACCGACTGGCGAATCGGCGCCTCCCATGGATATGCGGTCAATACGGAACTCTTTGAGGATATGCCGCAATTTCTTCGTGATGCGCATGCGAAAAACGTGTGGGTGATGTTCAACGATCATCCCGAACCTCAGGGCAAGGCCCTGGAATACGTTGAAGTCAAATACCGCAACGACGGGCTGCGGAGCCTGTTTAACATGGGGCTGGATACGTGGTGGTATGATCGCAATTGGCACACTGCCATTATTCCTCCCGACAGCCTGAACAAAGAAGTGTTCGGGATGTATATTTACCGCTGGATCACGCAGGATTATTATCCCAATCGGCGTCCTCTGATTATGGCCAATGTTGATGGGATCGATAACGGCTATTTGAATCGGCCGCCGGATATAGCTGCCCACCGTTATTCGATACAGTGGACCGGAGATACCACCTGCGATGACGCGTCCCTGCAGCGGGAGGTGCGGAATGCCGTCTATAACGGCGTGTTTCAGCCGTTTGCGTATACCAGCACCGATCTGGGAGGGCATATGGGCACACCGACCACCGAACAGTACTGCCGTTGGGTGCAATTTGGTGCGCTGTCTCCGATCTTTCGTCTTCACTGTACCGCCGGCATCACCCGCGATCCGTGGGCGTTTGACGATCCTGCCGAGGATGTTGTCCGGGAGTATCTGCGTATGCGCATGCGGCTGCTGCCGGTATTTTATGCAGCCGCACGTGACAATTATGATACCGGTGAGCCGATTCTTAAACGCTGCGATCTGAATTATCCGGGGTACGCTGAGGCAGAGAGCAATTACCAATATCTCCTCGGCGATGATATTCTGGCGGCACCGGTTTTGAGCAGCTCCAAGCAAGCCGTCCCTGCTGATTGGTTAACCGATGGCACTGGTGCAGCAGGGATCAAAGGGCAGTACTATGCGAACCCCACCCTGTCCGGCAGTCCTGAGGGGGTCCGCACGGATGCCGTTGTTGATTTTAACTGGGCAGCTGGCAGCCCGGCAGAAGGCCTGCCTGCCGACGGGTTCAGTGTTCGCTGGAGCGGCACGATCACGATCCAGGCCGGCTATGATGTTAGACTGGGCCTTACTTCCGATGACGGATGCCGCTTGTGGGTAAACGACGAGCTGGTGATTGACAAGTGGATTGATCAACCGGAAACAACCTATTGGACAAGCACTGCCTATCAAAACGGTCAAACGTACGCCATTCAAATCGAATATTATGAGGCCAGCGGGCAGGCGGTGTGTCGGCTGGTGTATGAAAACGCCGAGGATCCCGGCGTGCAAAGACAATTGTGGATTCCGCCGGGGCGATGGACAAATGTCTGGATGGGCGAGGTTATCAGCGGTCCTCAGCTGTACACCGCGTCGGTATCGTTGACTCAAATGCCGATGTTTGTCAAGGAAGGAACGATTATTCCGCTGGCTCCGGATATGGCATATACTCACGAAAAACCGTGGAATCCGATCACACTGGATATTTATCCCGGCCCGACGGGGACTGTTACCGCGGTGTTGTATGAAGATGACGGCGTCAGCAACGATTATCAATCCGGAAAGTACCGTAAAACAATGCTGCAGGCCGCTGCAAATGATGTTGCAAAGACGCTCTTGATTACTCTCCATCCCGCTGAGGGCGAGTTTCCGAATGCGATGGCTGACCGTGCGTGGACTGTTCGTTTACGAACGCCGGCCGGCTGGCCTGCCACTCCCCACCGTGTAACCGTCGATGGGGTTCGCACCGATTTTGAGACAATCCGGCGGGATCAAAACGCAATGCCCTTTGCGGTAAAGGGCGCAGCGCCGGATGCAGATCTCATCGAAATCCAGATTTCCTCGGCCCCGGTCAAACAGACAAGAACGATTGCAGTGGCTTATTATTCGCCAGCAGATTTCGACCAGAACAACAATGTCGATTTGGCGGATTTGCGGGTTCTTATAAAATCGTGGCTAAAATACCCCGGCGAGCCGGCTTACGATCCGAGAGCCAATCTGGATAAGGCATCTGATGGGCTTATAAACCTTTGGGATTCAGCAGTGCTTTTTCGGGAGTGGACGGGATGATCCCATTTCCCGAACAGAGCCATACGGCATATACGGCAGGACAACCCATGGACTTCAATAAATAACGGAACACAGCACTTTCAATCCGACGAGCGAATGTCGGAATTCCACCACGGAATCCACTGAATGATAGTATTGCTAAACAGGGTGGGGCCTTGTATCGCCCCACCCTGCTGGAGTTATCCATTTACATCATTATCCGATAAACACAGAGCCGTTACAGCGAGTTGCGTTTTCTGCGGCCAAGTGCCAGGCTGCCTGCTCCGACGAAGGCCATGATCATCGATGCCGGCTCTGGTACAGGAACGAACGTTACCTCCAGAACCGGACGGAACGCTTCATCGGGGTATTCTTTGGAGCCCAGCCAAAACCCCCTCTGATCGGATTGTGTTAAGGCGGCAATAAAAGTCACATAGCCTCCGTTTTCCACTCTTGCCTGAAGGAAGTTGACCAGATCCTCGCCGGTCAGGGTAAACGTTACACCGTTAGCAACATTTTCCGAGACATTGGCCCCACGATCCGCATCCAGATTGATAACTTTGTCCAGATCGATTGGCATAGCACCACCGCTGCCGCCGACATATTCTTCACCAACATTCATGGCTGTCAGGCCAAATTCATCCCAGTCCTGAGGGGTATTGCCTTCAAGGTCGTCCAACCCAAAAATGCCGACGCGTGAGGTCACCATCGAATCGCTGCGACCCCAGGGGGCGGCGACTTTGGACAACGTCAATGTCGCGTCCTGGATAACGGCGCCTGAGCCCAAAGCCGACAGATCAAACCGATAGTACGCGAGCCTTCCGGTACCGCCCAGCAGATACAGTTCCGGCGAAGCCCCATAGTTGTCACTGCTTCCGTCTCGCAGCCAGGTATCCGCGTCGCTGCCCAGTGTCACCACCGAAGCCTGTGTCGCTGAGGCCAAAATCCCTAACACCAATACTGCCATTACCTTTTTCATCGTTTCCTACCTCCACACAAAGAACAACATATAGACAGCGGGCGACAACGGCGTCGCCCGCCGTTTTTGTGATTTTCTCAATACGCTTACGGACAATCCAAACTGGTGCATTCCAGCCATTGGTCGGAAAAGACCACAAAATCATTGATGTCCACCACACAATCCGCGTTGAAGTCCATTGGATTGGCTCTATAACCGGGCCTTAACTTGGCGGCTTCGCAAGCGTTTGCACCCACAACAATTCGAACTGAGTCATAATTGGATGCAATGCCGTCACTGGCCGTCAATCGGAGGATATAGGTGCCCGGTTCTGTGAATACCTGCGTGAGGTCTTTGACGTCATTCGGGTTGATCGTCAACTCCGGCCCACTGACAAGTTCCCACAGATAGCTCAACGTTCCGAACGGCTGGCCGTCATCGGTAACGGTGGCAGTAATGGTTGCCGTCGCAGTGGCTGGATCGCCCAGATGACCCAACCAAATGTATTGATCGTCGCTGACTTCCACAGACGGTGGTGTGTTAAATGTATTAAAGGACCACAGCCGCCCTCTGGTGAACTCAGGATACGAAGTGTCATGCACATCAACCACCCAATAGTACCTGGTCAACGGCTCGGGCGCGATCGGCAAAGCCACACAGGTGTCCGTGGTGCCGAGAGCCAGTGTGTATTCCAGATCATAATCAAGAGCGCTAAGGTTCGGCTCATTCGTCCCGAAATACACATCAAAGGTAATAATCCCCTCGGGGGCATTCGGTTCGGGGGCCGTCCAGCACAACTGGGCCAACTCTTCGGAGACAACCTCATTCATTTTAGGATTGGGATTGGTGGCCTGGAAGGGATTCAGATCCACCGGTAAGACCAACGACGGCGGAAACTGGTTGGGATCCGTTGAACTTGCGGCACCTTCTTTGCTCAGGACATAGTATTGCGCGCCATCGGTGGGGCTATTAGAGCCTACCAAGATGAAAGTGACCAGATTGTTGGTGTCCTGTTTGATAAAGGAAGCCAAATCCAATGTTTCCGGGTTTGAGGTTTTCACACCTGCTCCGCCGCTAACAAACATCGTTCCCAGAAACGTGGTCTTTTCCTCATCAATGTTGAAAGTGCCGTTGTTGGGCGTTTCGGTCGGCAGCATACCCGGAATGTTATTATAGGTTACCGACATCTCATCCCAGGCATCATCCACGGCGTTATCATTCAGGCCGTAGATGTCCCAATCTCTTGAGTTCTGCGATTGGGTCAGGTACAATTTCAAATAGGCCCCTGTCGGGTCGATACCGCCGATCTCGGTGATGTCAAACCGGATGTATCCGATGTGAGCCCGTACGCCGTCCCACCAGCGGATATCGAGCGTGTTGCTGCCGCCATAGTTGTTGTTTGGCGACTTGTTGGAATCATTTCCAACAAACGTATCGGCGCCGTTTCCGTCGGCGGTTGTCACAACAATTTCCGCATGAGCCGCAAGCCCGCACAAAAAAACCGCCATGGCCATGGTTAATACAGTTTTTTCATTCATAACTACCTTCGATTAAAAAAGTTAACATTTTTTTCCATCCCCCAAGGATGGCTAAAGGACACACCGTTTTAAGGGGCCTTACTGCTCTTGTACCGGCCCATAAATATCCACCTCGATCAGTTCCAGTCGGCTTCGCCCGCCTTGCTGATCAGA
>JAAYQH010000150.1 GCA_012519365.1 Planctomycetota bacterium
ACAACACAACTATTAACAGGATAATTAACCACTTTTTGCCTTTAAATATTTTTGCATTCATACCGCATCATTGCACATAATCATACCGGCGGACGGTCGCCGCGTCAAACCTATTTCTACAGACGGCGGGCGTGGCCATATTGCACGATTCGTGAGATGTAATAGCAAAATTATAAAAGACACGGATTGTGTTGGCACAGGCATCTGCCGCTTTTGTAAGTCATTGATTATCAACAATTCAATTTTTTAAACTGTAGAAGATGGGTTTGGCCTCGATCTCCTCCACGTTGATCTTGTCGGCGAACTCGCGGAGAAGCTCTGTTCTTCGTCCTCGTTCCATGGTCGGCAGGGACCGGTCTTGCGGGCTTTGGAGCGGCGGAGTTTGGTCAAGCCTTCCAGTGCCAGGTGCAACGTGCGGACTGTGTCGGCCTGCTGATAGGGAGAGTCGGACGCGAACCGCTCGCCGCTGTACGGGTCAACTCCGTCGGCAAGGCTCTGCACGATCTCGATGGCGCGCTCGGTGTCCATGCCGCGAACGTAGCAAAGGACACGCGCGAAGGAAAGGCGGCATCCGGAGCGAGCGCCGGTAGGCGCGAGCATGCCGGGCGCGTCGCATCATCGAGGACGCCCGACATCGCCGACCACGCAGGCGGCGGCGTGCTTCCCGCCCCGCAGGAAGCATGATCACCGCCGGTGCACGGGGGATAGCGCAGACGGGCGGTCGAAGGCCGCGAATCAGAGCTGTGGTCCACTTGATGCCGAGTAGTGAAAGCCTATCAGCGTACCGGCATCATCGAAATACAGGAAGCAGTTTGCCGCTCGCGCCGTTTCCGCGTACAGCATTTCAGTTTGAATTCGCGATTCAGAGAACCTCTTGTCCATGTAGGCGGTTGGGTGGCGGGCAGGCCCATCGTATTTCAGGAGCTGTTGCGGGAACATTGCATGAACCTCTTCCCTTTTCATGTCTACCCGGAGACGACGGACAAAATCGATGAGATGCGGTTCAGCGTCGCCTTTTGCGCATCCACTTACGGAAGAGCAGACCAATCCCATCCAACAAGCGGTCAAGAGGAAGGATACGAGAACGGAACTACTCCTCTTCACAGCAGTCCTCACGTTCAGACCGCAAGCTGCACTCGCCCGGAACGAACTTGCCATCGCAGGGACCGCCCTCGAAGTAGCCTTCGAAAACATCGGCGAGGTCATTGCCTGTGTCGCGCAACCAATCTCGAAAACCACGATCGCCCCGCCGGATCCACTCATCAATGATTGTTGAGGCCTCATAACCGAAGTTTGCAACAATAAGACAGAGAACACCGAACCCGTCCTCGCGCATCTGGCATCCCATGAGGTTATGCAGTACGCCATGAGATGTCACAGCACCATCCTCGGTGTCCGGGTAATGAGAAATCGGGACCGCCGACCCATCATGGCAGCAGATGTAGTCGCGTTCGTATCTATTCCAGATGTCTCGCGCTCGAGACCTCGATGCATCAAGGTTGGCCCGCGTGCAGGCTGTGGGAAGGCGAGGTAGGCGGATTCCAGGAAGACGAGGACGAGGAATTCGAGGGATCGGGAAGCGCGGAACGCCTGGAATACGAAGACCGGGGTCCCGTGGAATCCTCAGCCGAACCAATCCGTGGACGTCAATCGAAGTGACCGGGTCGTTTTCGACGAACCCGTACAAATTCAGCCCCCCGTGTTCATTGATCGGGTCGCGGGATGGCCAGCGGCCCAACTCTGGTGAGTAGAATCTGTACCCATAATACACCAAAGACGTTTCATCATCGGTATATTTGGCGCTGAACCGGAACGGATTATCCTTGGCAAGGCCGCCCGTGGCGACGATGGTTTCGCCAAAGGGGCTGTACTCATAATGGGCATCAATTTTGCCCCCGGCACAATTTATCAGCTCGGACACGTTGCCGTTGCCATCGTAGGTGTAACAGACAGCGTTGGTTCCCAGCACGGCAGACACAAGCCCACCAATTCCCCCGGCGCCCTGGAGCGTTCCTGACAAGTCTAAACCAAAGGTGAAGAAGTTTGTTTCTGCACTGGTCTGCTCAGCAATCAAATTCCAGGCGTCATACAGGAATGCAGCAGAGGAAACTTCCTGCCAGCTATTGCTGCCCCAATTATATACCGTCTTTCCAACCCGCCTGCTCATATAGTCGTAATCAAACTCAACACGGGCAACTGGCATGTTGGTCGGGAGGTCTGAAAGCGTTTGCATGGCCATCTCGTTGTATTTCACCATAGTCCGCCCTCCTGCCGCATCATTACATATAATCATACCGGCGGATGGTCGCCGCGTCAAACCTTTTTTCCGGATCGGTTGAAACTCTCGACATTGGGCGAGCAGAGACGGTGGCGTGGCGTGTGCGTAAGCAGACGCCGTGTCACCGGCGTAGCGAGGGGGGCCTATTACGGAACACCATGATCAGGAAGTATGTTGTGTACCCGACCGCAGCAATGATAAAGCTGACAGACTTCTTAGCGCTTAGGGTAAGTTCTATCGAGATCGCTGCAACAGCCAGGACGGCAAACAAAACAGCAAAAAACTTAAATGGCTTCCTCATGGGGAAGCTCCGCCTTGTTGCCAAGTCTGGTAGACCGCTCTTGTTGCAACATTAACACGCGCACCGAATGAATAGCCGGTAGCCCCAGCACCTGTGACAGCCGTAACTCGGCTTATGGCCTGTATGCCGGTTAACAAAGTAGCCGTGCGCCCCGCAACTTCTGCACCCGCTGCGGCATTCGCCATGCGTTGCCACATGCTTCCACCGCCAAGGGCTCCTGCGATTTGGGCATTCGCAATTTGCATATTTTGGGGTCAGTCAAGTTTTTTTGCGATTCAAGCGCTTTATCTTTCTTAGTGCGGAGTTTTAGATTAATTCCACCAATAGCAGTTTGCGAGAGTCATTATACGGCGATGACACCCAGTCCGCGTCAACCCCAAAATTTCAACCACGCGGCCAATATCGCGTGCGCGGTGCCCACCTTTGGACACTTAACCCAATTTCCAGGACACTATGTCAGGAGGAATTACACAAATTCCCTTCAAATCATGAGGAGGATTGCCGGAAGCGCAACAAGGATATTCCCCAGCCCACACCAAGCCCGACAAGCATTGTTGCAACGCAGTACACGGGAATAAAGACAAAGGCGATCGCTGCAGTCGAGGACATCGAGTCCGCTGTGTATATGGGACGCCAAACACTTATGTGAGCCGGAATCATTAGGGCAAAAATCCCGAGCATCCCAAACACAAGAAGAATCGTAAATCGGTAGGTAGTAAGGCGTGGTGAGAGATATCGAAGAACTCCTGCAAGCAAAACAAATGGTATGAGACCGAGGATCGCGATCAAAAATAGATTCTCACCCGATGCAAACTGCCGACGAACGACTTTCCCAATTGCTGAAATAAGAGGCGTCCCCCCTAGAGTCATCTCCATGACGACAACGATCAAAGAGGGCAGCGCAAGTCCGACAAACACTAACAGGAGAAGAGACCACCTCCTGAAAGCGCCCAATCCTTTTTGCCGGCACAAACTCATCATCTGAAAAAGGCCTCCTCCAGGTCTAGGGACAGCATTTACGTGCACTATCGAAGGAGGAACCTCCGAAGGCTGCAACATTAATCATTAATAAGCGCGGGCGTTGTTAAAAGCTAACTTCTTTTAACTCAACAGACGAGAATATTCTCATAACATATTTTTGATTATGACGGGCAAAACCATAATAAAATAACATATAATTATCCATAAAGTCAGGAAGAGATATTTAAGCCAATTTGAAGAACAGTGATTGTAAATTTTTCGTCGGAGGTAATGTGAAATTATAAAACCGACAAAAAAAACAAATGCTGCAAAAACCCCAACAAATATTGAAGATAAAAGATTTTCGTTTTCGTGTCCACGGCATATTGTGATGTTGTTGAAAACACCGATTAATTTTAATGCATTGTAAAAACATGCACCAGCCCATACATCTATTAACCATGCGTAATTTTTGTTTTTCATTTTTGCAATGTAAAAATATCAATAATAGCCTGACTCGTTAGGTTAGAGTAATTTTTTTAGACCATGCGGGTTGGCCTTGTTTATCAATTATGTTTAAAAGTGGACTTTTCCCAAAAAAATCCAGTCATTAATCAAAGACCAGTCCGAACGGGTTAAATCCATGGTCTGGTGGCGCCCTGAAAGGGCATGACATACGAACATAACTATGTCACGCCCTTTCAGGGCTAATTTTGATTTTATGTTCCTTACCTAGGGCGTTGCCCTAGGCTGGGTATGTC
>JAAYQH010000015.1 GCA_012519365.1 Planctomycetota bacterium
CCGTGGCTGGAGTATATTGACATTGCCGATCAACTCAAAGAGGGCCTTGTTATCGTGTATATGTACCATCACGATTGCCCCCTCTGCGCCGGGAGTGTCCCGAAATACGAGGCGTACCACAAAGAAATGATGGAGATGGGCAATGAGGACTTCAAAATCGCCTATCTGGCAATACCGCCTTACGGTCAAGGCCCCGTGCCGGAGGACACCACCTGTCTGCAGGGCAAATTGACCGACCAACGCAAATGGGCGATTACCAGTCCCTTTGTGGTGGCCTTGCTTGACGGCAGCGTCGTGCGGCAATGGCCGCAGGGCCAGGCCCCTGAGCCGGATAAGATTCTTGATGAGATTTTCGCGCCTTAACGCCGTTTCGCCCGCCCGGCGGCTACACTTTCAGTTGATCGAGAATGGAATCAACATCCACGTATTGGCTGACCAGTTCGTGCAGTCGGCTGATTTTTTCGGTATCGTAAGAGCGGATCTTGAAACCCAGATCCTTCATTCGTGAGCTGACGATAAAGGTGTCCTCATTGCTCAACAGAATGGGCAGCTGGCTGGAGACCATCAGCGGTTCAATCATCGGATGCGGGTCAAATCCGCCGGTCAGAATCAACCCGCCGCCGTTATGCTCCTGACGCGAGAGCACCAGCAGCGACACCAGGATATTGTCAATGCGATCGCCGGGGATAATCACGACCGTATTATCGCGAATATAGCGGATGACGTTTTGCGGCTCCATCGCCGCGACCACCGTATGTGTGACGCGATTGGTCAGGTGGTCATGCCCGCACAAAATGGTGTAGTTGAATTCCTCAGCCAATTGGCCCATGGTAAAGGTGCTCAGCTGCGGCTCATAAGGAATCGCCCCCAGCAGTTCGGTGCCCAGCATACGCAGCCCCTTGGCGACGGTTTTCTTGACTTTGTCGTATTTTTCTATCAGCACTTTATTCAGCACGACGCCAAGGACTTTAACGTTGTGCTGCCGAAACAGTGCAAGGCTCAACGTAATTTCATCCAGAGGCCGGCCGATTCCCCCGGCGGTGACGATCACGACCTTGGCCCCCAACAGCTCGGCGACGCGTGCGTTGGACAAGCCAAAGCAGCTTCCGACACCGGCATGACCGGTTCCTTCCACGATAATCATCGGGTGGACTTGTCTGAGCGTCTGGTGGCAGGTGATAATTTCCTGTTCGAGCGGCGCGACGTCGGGGTTTTCAATAAATTTTTGGGTAAACCCCGGCTCAATGGCAATAGGGCTAAGATAATACGGCTCATCACAGAGTTTGAAAACCTGATGAACGAGAACGCCGTCTTCGTCGATGTTTTTGTTCTGATAGCGCACGTAGTGCTGGCCGACCGGCTTGCAGTAGCCCGGGTCGAAACCCCGATCACGCAGCACCTGAATCATTCCCAAACTGACCGAGGTCTTGCCGCAGTCCCTGAGTGTGGCACTGATATATAGCGGTTTTACGTCCATGGGTATCCTCTCAAAATTGGCTAAGGTTATTGTCCGTATTTGGCCGACAAAATCAAGATATTCTCTGTGCAAAGAAAATAATCGAAACCCATTGATTTTTGGCCGCGATTTTTTTATTGTTTTGTTTTATAGTAAGTTACAAACAATAGATTTAGTTTTAAGTTGAGACGATAAGGACAGATATATGTCGAATTTTATAGTGGAGCCTACCGAACGCATCAAACGTTTGCCGCCGTATCTTTTCGGCCAGATTAATGCGCTGAAACTCGAAAAACGACGGCAGGATATTGATATTATTGACTTGGGAATGGGCAACCCTATGGATGGGGCGCCGAAAATTGTGATCGAAAAGTTGTGCCAGGCGGCTCAGGATCCGCGCAATCACCGGTATAGTGCATCCAAAGGGATTTATAATCTCCGTCGTGAAATGGCCTTAAAATATGAGCGAAAATGGGGTGTGTCGCTGGATCCCGAGACCGAGGTGCTGGCGTGCATTGGCTCGAAAGAGGGGTTCAGCCATATGTGTCTGGCCATGCTGGAGCCGGGCGATACGGCGATTGTGGCCGATCCGGCGTTTCCGATCCATATCTACGGCGTGGTGCTGGCCGGGGGCAATGTCATTACCGTCCCGCTGGGCTGTGATCAGAAATTTCTCGATACCATCGCATATGTCTGCGAGCATCTGTTTCCGCGGCCGAGGCTGCTGATTTTGAACTACCCGCATAATCCGACAGCTATGACGGTTGAGCCGGGCTTTTTCGAAACCGTTGTGGACTTGGCCAAACGGTTCAAATTCGCCGTGATTCACGATTTTGCCTATGGCGAGACGGCTTTTGACGGATACAAACCGCCCAGTTTTCTCTCGGTCAAGGGGGCCAAGGATGTCGGGGTGGAGTTTACCACCCTGAGCAAGCCCTATGGGATGGCCGGCTTTCGAATCGGCTTTTGTGCCGGCAACAAAGAGATGGTCAATTCACTGGCCACGATTAAGGGCTATTACGACTACGGCATTTTCCAGCCCATACAGATTGCCAGTATTATCGCGATGCGCCACTGCGAAAAAGACATCAATGCCCAAAACGCCAAATATCAGACCCGACGTGATGTGGTCTGCGAGGGGCTCAAGCGTCTGGGCTGGGAGGTCGAGCCGCCGCGGGCGTCGATGTTTGTCTGGACCAAATTCCCTCTTGAGCAATCCAGGGGCAAGGGCAGCATTGAATTTGCGATGGATCTGCTTGACCATGCGTATGTGGCGATGTCGCCGGGACGGGCGTTCGGCGAGAACGGCGAATACCATATGCGGATCGCATTGGTCGAGAACGAACATCGTCTGCGTCAGGCGATACGCAATATCAGTCGCTACCTCCAGGGAAAAGAAGTCCCCGGAAAACGCCGGAAATACACCCGAAAATAAGGCCGCCGGGCAGCAAGGCGATAAGGTGTTATAGAGAATAGTCCTATAAAAGCATTCCTTGAAGGACTGTTATGTGGCCCGATGTCCTTATTGTTTCCGTTAACTGTCTTTTTTTTATAAAAAAAGTGGCATTTTCCGGATTATCCGCTTGACTTTTTGAAGTTTTTATGCTTTAATACGCGTATTATCGTCGGTTAAATCTTGAAGCAGGGGTCAGGCAATCCGACCGCAGCAAGGGCAAGCAGTGTGGCAGCCCCTCGGGTGGAAGACTGAACAAGTTGGTGCTTAAAGTGTATCGGAGCAGGGGCTGTGTTCGTTGAGACACGGCAACGAAAAACTTTTTGGGAGAATGATGATGAAGAAAATGGCGGGTGTTTTGGCGATAGTGCTGTTGCTGGCTGGGCCGGCAATGGCGGCAATCTCAATTGAGAACGATTTTACAGATGGGGCGTTTCGGGTCACCGTTGAAAGTGTCGTCGCCCCGACCAATGGGGAATATAAATATAGTTATACGATCCTTCCTTCCAGTACATCCAACGTTCAATGGCTTTCCATTTCTCTGACGCCCGGTGTGGTGATCACGGATATGGGAGTCCAATCCGGCACAGGCGAACCGGTCATTTGGACGCTCGTCAATGGCCCGGGCGGCTCCAGTATGGACGCCGTCTTTACAGCAACTGTCCCGGCCGGCAGTACCTCCGCGACAGTTTGGTTTACCAGCCCTCAGTATTATACCATCGCCCCCGCAGCGGCCTCGGGCATCAACGACGGGATGTACGCCGCTGTAACCGGCCAGGTTTTGTCGCCGGTTCCGGAGCCGGCGACGCTGGCGATGCTCGGGTTGGGAGCGGTGCTGTTTTCCGTAAACCGCAAGAGACACCGTTAAACCACATGGTTGGACGGTTAACGCAAGAGTGGTGCATCTTTTAGTAAGGAGTGGTGACAGATGACAAAATGGCTTTATTGCAGTGTGGCGGCGTTGCTGATGGCAGCGTGCGCGTCGGCGGCATTGGAACTGACTGAACTTCCGAACGGATATGTGTCCGATTGGGCCGGCAAGTCGGCTTTTGCGGTCAATCTCGGCGGCGGCCAATATGTGTACGGTCGTGTGGAGTTTGCCGTCTATGACGCCGCGTCTGCGGCCGATGCGGGGCTGGCGGTCCCGGGCGACCGTCAATATCTTTACGCTTACCAGGTGTTTAATACAGACGGCAACGCGGCGATGACGTATTTTGCACTGACCGGGCTTAATCCGGCGGCAATCGATTCGGCCGATCAGATTGGCACGGCCCCGAATCCCGGCAGCGGCATCGATGCCGAGGCTTATTTTGACACGAACAGAACCAAAGCGATCTTCACGTTTGAAGACGGCATGATGGTGGTAGGTCAGTCGTCGGTCTTTTTGCTTCTCGGCAGTGACGCTAAGCCGATTGTGGGCGGTTATGAAGTTGTCCCTTCGTCTCAGGATAACATCTGGATCCCGGGCGAAGATACAAACCAAACCCCCGTTCCGGAGCCGGCCACCATGCTGTTGCTGCTGACGGGCACGGCGATGAGCCTGCGAAAACGTAAATAGAAACCGACCTGCGGCGTTTTCCGCAGGGTTCCAAATTGGGGGGAACCTGTATGAAAGCACGTATTTTGAATTCGTTGGCGATGGGGGTGGCAGTGCTGATAGGCGTCGTGTCGATACCGGCGCTGGCGCAAGAGCCCGATCCGCTGGGCTATACCCTGCTGATTCAGCAATCGCCGCCCGGTGCAGGGACAGTCTCGCCGGGCGATGGCGTGCATAAGTTCGGCATCGGCGAGGTGGTCACCCTGTCGGCGGTCCCCGTCGAAGGGTATCGGTTTTTGTATTGGCTGGGTGATGTCAGCACGGCAACCACGCCGACGACGTCGGTTAATCTGGATTCGCCGAAGATGGTAATCGCGGTGTTTGAGCGTGCCAATTTTGAAGAAGAAGACCAGTCGCTGCCTGCCGTGGGCGGCGCAGGTCGAGGTGCCGGCAGTTTCTCCGGCCTTATTGCCTCGCCCTATCCCGTTTTCGCTCCGGGATCGGTCAACGCGGCTTCTGGCGGCGGCGAGCAAACCATTATCGTGAACAATCCGATTATCGATTTTCCGGATATACCGTCCCAGGACGATGACGATATCTTAGTGCCGGGCGATCCGATTCCCGAGCCGGCGACTGTTTTATTGCTGGCGGTAGGCACGGCCGCTCTGAGCCGAAAACGAAAATAATCGCTTTTTCGCCGCCGCGGCCGTCCATAGGCGGCGTTTTGAAACAAGACGGTGCAGCTGGAAAAGACACAAGATTGCAGCGGAGGAGAGATCTGCTGAATACAGCCGAGCGTAATAACGCTCGGCTGTATTTTTTTGGGCTGTCGCTATCAAAAGCCGTATTTCTTTTGGATTTGTCATTGAGTTTTTAGACTTTTATTCCGTTCGAAAGCAGTCTTAAAAAAGTGCGAAACTGCCCCTTGAGGTTCAAGGCTAAAAGAATCGTCGCGACAAAGCCTCATTTGGACGCCAATTTTCAATTTTGCAAAACTTTAGTTAATTGTCATCAGCATAAAAACGCAAATTGGCCGGTTTGCGTTTGTTAAAATTCAGCAGAGGGCCGGGGCTGTCGGGCCAAGGCAACGGTGCCGGTGCGTGCCATGCCCTTGATACCGTACGGGCGGCACGCCTCGATAAAGGCCTCGATCTTGCTCTCGGGGCCGGCGATTTCTACCGTAACAATTCTTTGGGCTATGTCTACAACTTTGCCGTTAAACATCTCAATTAAAGATGCTATTTCCGGTCTTTTTTCAATAGGACAGGCAATGTTGATCAACATCAGATCCCGCGTCACAACATCCTGCCCCACAAAATCCTGCACTTTGACCACCGAGACGATTTTGCCGAGTTGCTTGCGGACCTGCTCGACGACTTTGTCGTCGCCGATTACCACAATGGTTATCCGGCTCAAGGTCGGGTCATCGGTGCGACCGACCGCTAACGAATCAATATTAAACGCCCTTGCCGCAAACATCCCGGCCACATGGGCCAGGACACCCGGCTTGTTCAAAACCAATGCACTGAGTATATGCTTCATTGCAAACTCCCATTAAAATATCAACAGTTAAACATCAAAACAGCCAACGGCCGTTTGGGCCGGACTTGCTCAATGGTGACGTTCCCATCCCAAGGTTTTTAGGCCATTTCAAAGATATCCAGTCCGTCCATTTCATGCAGGCTTTTGCCTGTCGGAACCATCGGCCAGACGTTTTCTTCCGGATCCACATGAAAATCGACCACGATCGGACGGGTTTCCTTGAGCATTTTTTCGATCGCCTCGGGTACCTGTTCTTTTTTGTCCACACATAACCCGACCGCACCGAACGCCTCGGCAAGCCGGACAAAGTCCGGGTTCTTCAGCGAACTATGGGCGTACCGCCGGCCATAGAACAATTGCTGCCACTGTCGAACCATGCCCATAAAGCCGTTGTTCAGCAGGCAGACCTTGATCGGCAGATTGTACATGACCGCGGTGCCCAGCTCGTTCATGGTCATATTAAAGCTGCTGTCGCCGTCTATATCAATGACTGTTTGGTCCGGGCAGCCCAATTTGGCACCGATGGACGCCGGCAGGCCGAACCCCATCGTGCCCAGTCCGCCGGACGTAATCAATTGTCGCGGGCGTTTGAATTTGTAGAATTGTGCCGTCCACATCTGGTGCTGGCCGACGCCGGTGCAAATGAGCGCATCGCCGTTGGTTTGCCGGTACAGTTCTTCAATCACATATTGCGGCTTGATAACATCGGCGTTTCGATCATATCGGAACGGATACTTGGCCTTCCATTCGGCGATTTGTTCGAACCACTCTTTGCGAGGGCGATATTCAACCAGCTCGACCATCGCCTCAAGCACCTGTCGGGCATCGCCGACCACGGGGATATCGACCGTCACATTCTTGGAGATGCTGGACGGATCCAAATCAATATGAATGATTTTGGCATGCGGCGCGAAGGTCTCCAGCGAGCCGGTTACCCGATCGTCAAACCGAGCCCCGACCGAAATCAGCAAATCGCACTTCTGCACGGCGTAATTGGCATAGGCCGCTCCGTGCATGCCGAGCATATCCAGCGATTCGGGCCGGGTCTGGTCGTAGGCACCCAGCCCCATCAGCGTCATCGTAACGGGGATATTGGCCTTCTGGGCAAGTTGACGCAGGGCATCGGAGGCCCCCGAGATAATCACGCCGCCGCCGACATAAAGCACCGGCCGCTGGGATTCATTGATCGCTTGAGTAGCGTTGGTGATCTGTCGAGAGTGACCCTGTGTGCGTATCTTGTAGCCAGGCAGAGTAATCTCGCTTTTGGGCGGAACAGGACACCGGGCTACCTGCATATTGACCGGCACATCAATCAGAACCGGCCCCGGCCGTCCGGTCTGCGCAATATAAAACGCCTCTCGAAACGCCCGAGCCAGTTCAGCTGGATCCTTGATAATCACATTATGTTTGGTAATCGGCCGGGTAATGCCGGTGGTATCGGCCTCCTGAAAGGCATCATTGCCGATCAGATCGGTACGGACCTGGCCGGTAATGGCAACCAGTGGAATCGAATCCATCATCGCCGTCGCCAGCCCCGTGGTCAGGTTGGTTGCGCCCGGCCCGGAGGTGGCCACGACCACGCCGACCTTGCCTGTTGCGCGGGCATAGGCATCGGCCATGTGGCAGCCGCCCTGTTCGTGGCGGGGGATGATAAAATTGATGGGCGCATCGTACAATTTGTCAAAAAACGGCAGCACCACGCCGCCCAGATAGCCGAACATGGTGTCGACTCCCTGCTCAAGGAGCATATCGACCATGACCTGGCTGCCGGGCTTATAGACCATGCCGTTTGCATTATCTGTTGCTGTTTTTTCCATCTTATTCTCCTGAAAAGAGTTACAATTATTTGGCCGACGCAGCTAAAGCGGTGCACAAGGGGCATCAAACGCTCACACGACAACGCCCCGCGGCCGAAGCCATAGGCCAGGGCCGTCCGGGCATAGTCGAAGCGCAACGCAGGAGTGATGACTTAGCCGACAGGAAAACGAACATTTTGCGGCGTAGTTTGTCCGCGGGGAAGGGAAAGAATTCCGTGTTATGTCTTCACACCTGATAAACATCTTGTTATTCCAGCGTCCACGGCGTAAAAGGCTATGCCGGCCGACCCGTTTACCCGCCCCAAGCGAATAAACTGATCAAGCCGGGTTGCAATACCCCGACCGCGGAACCAAAACCACATTCTTTTATGTTGTGTTTCAGGCCAAAACACTCTCTATTCCAGAGACTGTTTTGCAACAATCGCATACTGTAGCCAATTTACCCCCTCCTGTCAATAGGGAGATTTTTTTTTACTGATTTTCCCCCAAAAAGCCCTCGCTGTCTTATCCGAATCGCTTGTGCCTGTACGGCTGGTGGGGTATTGTAATGTCTCTGCCGGTATGCTACAATGGCCTGTTTGCAGAACTGTTGATAATCCGGATGAGAATATCTGGTTGTTGAGTAATATGGAGACAAAGCAGTCGTGAGTGAGCCGAAAGTCATTCGCATTACCGGTGCCGCCGAGCACAATCTCAAGGCTATCAACGTCGAAATCCCACGGGACAAGATGGTCGTTATTACCGGCATCAGCGGCTCAGGCAAGAGCAGCCTGGCCTTTGATACGATTTACGCCGAGGGACAACGCAAATACGTCGAGTCGCTCAGCGCATACGCTCGCCAGTTTCTCGAGCAGATGCAAAAACCCCAAGTCGAGCACATCGAAGGCCTGCCGCCGACGATTGCCATCGAGCAGCGCAGCGCCTCGAGCAATCCCCGCTCGACCGTCGCGACCACGACGGAAATCTATGACTATTGCCGTTTGTTGTTTGCCCGCACCGGCACGCCGCACTGCTGGATCTGCGGACGTGAGATTACCAGCCAGCACACCACCCAGATCGTCAATTCTCTGATGGCCCGTCCGGAAGGGACGAGGCTGCAAATCTGTGCCCCGCTGATTCGAGGCCAAAAGGGCGAACATCACGACATTTTCACGCGAATTCAGCGCGAAGGGTTTGTGCGGGTCCGCATCGACGGCGTGGTGTATGACATCAAAAATCTTCCCAAATTGGACAAGAACAAAAAGCATGAAATCGCCGCGGTGGTGGACCGGCTGATTATTAAAGACGGCGTGCGTGTGCGTTTGGCCGATTCGATTGAAACGGCCCTCAAGATGGGCGACGGCGTGGTCATCGTGATGCTTCAGCAGCCTGAAGACACCAAAACCAACAACGGCAACGGGTACTGGCAGGATGTGGTGTTCAGCGAAAAATATGCCTGCCCTGACCACCCGGAGGCGTCCCTGGCCGAGCTGAGTCCGCGGTTGTTCAGTTTCAACGCGCCCTATGGGGCGTGTCCGGCCTGCGACGGGCTGGGGACAATCCTTGAGTTTGACCCCGATTTAATTGTGCCGGACAAAAGCATCTCGCTGGAAAACGGCGCTATCGAGGCGTGGCGCAAAGGCGGCAAACGCATGAACATTTACTACAATCGACTTATCAAGCGGTTTTGCCGCACTTTCGGCATCAGCAAAAGCGAGCCATTCAGTGCTCTGCCGGCGCCGATTCGCAAGATTCTGCTGTATGGCACCACCCCCGAAGACGAAAGTACCTACGGCATGTCGTTTGAAGGGGTCATCCCCAACCTCAAACGGCGATGGGAGACGACCACCAGCGAATTTGTCAAGGCCCGTTTGCATGGGTATCTGTCCGAGCAGCCCTGCCAGAGTTGCGGCGGTGCGCGTCTGCGTCCCGAGGCGGTTGCCGTGACCGTTGCCGACAAAAGCATCTGCGATGTGTCCCGCATGAGCATCGAAGAGGCCGAGGCGTTTTTCGGTTCCCTCCAGCTGGACGAGGAACACACGCTGATTGCTGCTCAGCCGCTCAAGGAAATCCGCGCCCGACTGAAGTTTATGATGGATGTGGGGCTGGGCTATCTGACGCTGGATCGCGCCAGTCGGACGCTGTCCGGCGGCGAGGCCCAGCGCATTCGACTGGCCACGCAGGTCGGCAGCGGACTGGTCGGCTGCTGCTATGTCCTCGACGAGCCGACCATCGGGCTGCATCGTCGCGACAATACCCGCCTGCTGAATCTGCTTCACAAATTGTGCGACATCGGCAATACGGTCATCATTGTCGAACATGACGACGATGTCATTCGTGTTGCCGATCACATCATCGATATCGGTCCGGCGGCCGGCAAACACGGCGGCGAGGTCGTCGCGACCGGCTCACTGGAGGACATCTGCCGCCAGCCGCGTTCGCTGACAGGCCAGTATATGAGCGGGGCCAAACGGATCGAAATGCCCGAACGCCGTCGCAAGGTCGTGATGAGCAACTGCATCGAGGTCCGCGGCGCTCAGGAAAACAATCTCAAAAATATTAATGTTAAGTTTCCCCTCGGCGTGCTGACGTGCGTAACGGGGGTATCCGGCTCGGGCAAAAGCACTCTGGTGACAGAAATTCTGCTCAAAGGGCTGATGCGTCGGCTGTACGGCTCACGGGAAAAGCCCGGCAAACACAGAAACATCCTCGGCCTTAGCCGCATCGACAAGGTCATCGAGATTGACCAGTCGCCCATCGGCCGTACGCCGCGGAGCAATCCGGCCACTTATACCGGCGTGTTCGACCAGATTCGCGCCCTGTTTGCAATGACCCGCGAGGCCAAGATTCGCGGCTATAAACCCGGTCGATTCAGTTTCAATGTCAAGGGCGGACGCTGCGAATACTGCCAGGGACAAGGCACCAAAAAGATCGAGATGCATTTTCTGCCCGATGTGTTCGTCGTTTGTCAGGAGTGCAAGGGCAGCCGCTACAATCCTGAAACCCTCCAAATCACCTACAAGGGCAAAAACATCGCCGATGTGCTGGATATGCGAATCGACGAGGCCAAAACTTTCTTTGCCAATTTTCCCAAAATCGTCCGGCTTATCAAGGCCCTTTGCGATGTAGGGCTGGGGTATATGACACTGGGACAATCCAGCACCACCTTGTCCGGCGGCGAAGCGCAGCGGGTCAAACTGGCCTCGGAACTGGGCAAACCCGCCACCGGCCATACGCTGTATGTGCTGGACGAACCGACCACCGGCCTGCACTTTGCCGACATTCACAATCTGCTCAATGTGCTGCGGCGTCTGACGGATATGGGCAACACCGTCATTGTCATTGAACACAATCTGGACGTGATTAAGATGGCCGACTATATCATTGACCTTGGCCCTGAAGGCGGTCTGCACGGCGGGCAGGTCATCGCCACCGGCACGCCGGAAAAAATCATCAAATCACAAACCAGCTACACCGCCCAATTTCTTAAAGAAAAATTACTGGAAGAGCAGCGTCTAAACGCATGCGCCCTATGAACGAGGATGATAAGAGGATAATAATCCGTGCTGCTATCGTCGCCAGGCCGCTTTGCGCACCATCAGCGGGGGCAGCTGTTCAGGCTTGACGTGGTTCATATTCAGACGGACGCAGCTGTGTTGACTCGGATAAACACGGATTTCCGGTATCAGTTCCTCCGCCAGAGGAGGCAGTTTGGGATACTGTTTTTTATGCCGTTTGAACATGGGTCGTATTTGTTTGTCTGTTTTTAAATTCGTTTGTCGCCTGCCGAAAAGGACGGCGTGTTTTTTCTGAGGGTATATCGGCCGATGTTGAGGCCGAGTTTATCGCCCGGGTAAACCAAATTTTCGATTTGTGTCCTGTTTTTTTCAGACAGAAACGATATAATCGATACAAACATAACTGAACGGAGAATCTATGGAGTCCATCAATCGACAATCCAAGACGACGGTGCATCTGAGCGTGCAATATCTGTTGGCCGGGGCCTGGACGCCCGAGCGGGTGCGAACAGTGGAGTTCGAAAAGGCCCTGCTGGACAACGGCCTGGATTTTAGCCAAACCCAATCGCGGGAAAATGTCTTTACCCTGGTTCGCACACACCCTTCGCACTTGCAGGTCAAACTCGAATCACCCGGCCCGCAGGTGGTCACCTTGCTGGTGCTGGCCAACAATCCGCAGTACGAACGAGAACTGTTCGGCAGAGACGCCGAGGCGGTCGTGCAGGCCTTTATACGAACCTGGCCGGCCGAGCATTACCAGATCTTGACCGTCAATTGCAAGATTCACCACCTTTACAGCGCCCAAACACATGCGTTTCAGTATCTCTGGGAAGAGCGGCTGGCCCAGTCGCCGGAGGATTTTCGACTCCTGGGCGGTCGTCCCGTTGCCGGCGGGGGGTTGCGGCTGATTATGCCGCCGCATGCCGTCAAGGAGGACGATGACCCGACTTCCATTGAAATCCGCGTCGAGTCCTTTCTGCGGGAGCCGAAAAAAGTCTTTATCGAAACGGCCTTTACCTGGCCCAAACCCCGCATAGTCAGCGCCGAACAGAGTTTTGACCCGCCGCGGTACATCGAACAAACCGAACAATTCGCCGCCAACGAGGTCTGGAACTTCCTGACTCGACGGCAGGAATAAGTCCAAGATAGTCTGTTTTGGGTGAAATATCCGGTTTTTCCTTGACACTTTCAAAATGATTTGTCTATAATAATATAAGATTTGTGTATAATTATATGAAGATACTAATAGTGTCGTTTTACGACGGGACGTTTCGTTCGAAATCCACCAGATTTCAACACACAGAAACGTCGAGGTAAAACGGCGCCCCCTCGTATCGACAAAGATACAGGGGGTGCTGCTCTCGTAGTCTGTGTGGGCTTCTGGTGGAGCCTCGAACGAATGCGGGCGGCAGTATCCCCTGTATCTTTTTGTGTTTCCTGCCGCTCCAATATCCTTTTATGCTCTTTCTGCCGCATAATGCGGGTTCGGGGCGGTGTTGGTACAATCTATAAGCCGCCCTGACATCTTTTGAAAAATCTGATAAAAAGGCGAAATTTCGGGGAAGGAGGCAGATTATGCTTGACGATACTGGATAAAATTTGATCTGACATTTCCCAAATACACCGTTAAGAAACATAATTTCTCCTAACGACATCTACAATTCTACAAAAATCGCTGCCGCAAGGTCAAGAAAAATCGATTCCGTGACCAATTTCCCTCGAAATCCCG
>JAAYQH010000016.1 GCA_012519365.1 Planctomycetota bacterium
GCCAGCCGGTCATCGCGAAGGACTTGCTCAGTCCGTTGATGGTCATTGTGCGATGATAGGCGTCTTGACTGATGGCGGCAAAACTGAGAAACTGTGTTCCTGCATAGACTAATCGTTCATAAATCTCATCGGACAAGACCATGACCTTTGTGCCTTCCAGTACCTTGGCCAGGGCACGAAGTTCGTCGGGGCTGTAACAGAAGCCGCCGGGGTTGTTCGGCGAGTTGAGCACCAGCAGAACGGTCTTGTCGGCAATCGCGGCCTTGAGTTGTCCGGGGGTAATTTTGTAGCCTGTCTGGGCGGAGGTTTCCAGAAGCACTGCTTTGCCTCCTGCCAATTTAATGGTTTCCGGATACGTCACCCAATAAGGTGTTGGCAGCAGAACCTCGTCGCCAGGGTCCACAAGTGTTTGCATGGTCATATAAACGGAGTGTTTGGCGCCGATATTGACTACAATCTGCTCAAATGAATAGTCCAGGCCATTTTCCCGTTTCAGTTTTTCAGCGATCGCCTTTCGCAGTTCAGGGATACCGGCGGCGGGGGTGTATTTGGTTTGGCCTTTTTTAAGGGCTTCTATTGCGGCTTCTTTGATAAAATCCGGCGTATCGAAATCCGGCTCACCAGCAGCAAATCCCAGGACATCCAAACCTTTGGCTTTCATTTCTTTGGCACGGGAAGTGACGGCGATTGTCGCGGACGGCGGTACGGCTGCTGCGCGTTGACTGACTTTCATTGTACTTTAAAACCTTTCCTGAAAAGAGATTGCCTGGTGCTTTTCAAATCCGGACATTACGCACTCAGTAGTTAAACACCTTCCCCTTGTCAGGTCAAGCAAAATGCTCCGTTTTTGAGGATTGTTTTTCAGCAATCCGGATATTGGGGAAGGACATTATTGTCCGGCCAGGCGATTTAGGTATAATGATAACCGTGTAGGTTCATAAAAGTGAAAATTAAGAATTTAATGAGTTTAATTGCGATGCTGAAAATACGGGATGCCGTGATTAGCGATGTCAAGGCAATGCATACCTTGATTAGTGGCTACGCCGAGTATGACCGGATGCTGTTTCGCTCGTTGTCGGATTTATATGAGCAAATTCACAGCTTTAAGGTTGCCGAGGATGACGGGCAGGTGGTCGGCTGCTGCGCGTTGAAGGTCCTATGGGAAGACTTGGCCGAGGTTCAGTCCCTGGCGGTTGACCGGCGGTACTTTGGTAAGAAGATCGGAACAGCACTGGTTAAAGCTTGTCTTGAAAAGGCTCGCCAACTGGGACTTAAACGAGTTTTTACACTGACGTTGGAGCCGGAGTTTTTTGAAAAGGTCGGCTTTAAGCGAGTAGATCGTCAAACCCTGCCGATGAAGGTCTGGAGCGATTGTGCCCAATGCCCCAAACAAGACCATTGCGATGAAATTGCTCTTGAATATACACTTTAAGGCACCTATCCTTGTTCCGTGCAGTTTTGCAAAATGCCAAATACTGCTGTTTTAAACCTAAATTTATGCGGAAACAGCGGTTTTAGAAATCTCTTGTGCTTCGGCGTTTTCTCGGAATTGAGAGGGTGTTTGACCTGTTTTTTTGCGAAATACGGTGGCGAAATACTGGCTGGATTCAAAGCCGCAAGCCAAGGCAATTTCTAAGATATTCATATCCAGTTTGTTGCGAAGCAAGATCTTGGCCTTTTCGACGCGGCAATAGGTCAGATACTCAGCCGCGGTCATATTGGTAATTCGTTTGCAATAATGCGCAAATCGACTTCGTCCAAGATTGCAATGGTGGGCCATTTCTTCGAGTGTCCAGGGATAATCGACGTGTGCGCTGAGGCCTTGGAGAAACATTTCTACGCTGCGTCGGGTGCTGCTGAGACGTGCGTTTAATTCCACTTGTTTTATTTGCAGCATTTCAAACATTTCGAGAAACAATTCATTGACAAAAAGCCGCAAGCGGGTTTCGGCACCCTCGGGGTTTTCAGTGCGTTCGACGTATTCGGCGATTTTCTCAAAACAGCGTTCAATTTGCTTATTTCCCTGCCAGACGACTTGTTCATTGTGGCTCAGCAGGCGGGTGAGCTTTTTTAGATCCTGTGGGGCAAAGTTGATCCAATTTGGCCATTTCCAAGGGTCATTGGGCCGACGAACGCCTACATCTATTATCAGCCAATGCATTCGACTGGCTTTGATTAAAGGATTTCCGACTTGGTGGGGCTGCCAGGGACGCGTGACGGTCAGGTCGCCCGCTTTGAGCTTGTAATGGGTATTTTCGACAATGAAATCCAAATTTCCGCGGGTTAGATAGCCGAATTCAATCCCCTCATTTCGGTGCATCGGCAGGCCCCACGTCTGATCTTTGTTAGCGTCCCAAACACAGGCCACACACAGTTCCGGCAGCATTTTAGCGGGCATTTTCCGCCCTGGGTAGCAGCCGTGGGCATAGGCGGCATGGTAAAGTTCGCCGCGTGCTTTGCCGGCCTTGAGATTTTCACAGGTGTCGGCTTTATGGGTCCCGTTGACGTCGTAAAAGATCGCTGGCTGAGGTTTGCTTTGATTTCGCATGTGTACTCCCTGTTTCTCAATTTGTGTTAAATATTTACCACTGGCCGATTTTTGTAGATTTTCCTGTAAAAACACGTATAGTCAAGATAATTTCCTGGCAACAGGCTGGCTTTGCTGCGATGAAAAAAGAATCAGTTGATTTCGTTGGCTCGCAGTGTAAGGTATTGAAAGACGGCTGAACTGTTGTCAAGATTGAAAAAGATCGTCCCAAAAAAGCAAAAAGACAGCCCATAGAAATGGCATCGTGCAGATTGCGATCGTTCATTGAAGCAGTGAATAAAGTGGTGAACATTCAACACGAGAAATGAAAGGGACAGAGTATGGATATTGGCAGGACGTTGAAGATGGGCATGATTGGCGGCGGCCCGGGGGCATTTATCGGAGAGGTGCATCGCAAAGCCGCTCGACTGGACGGGGGGATTGAACTTGTCGGAGGGGCGTTTGATATCGATCCCCAGAAATCCAAGCAAATGGGCAAACAACTTCATCTGAATCCCGCACGCGTTTATTCCGATTACAAAGAAATGATTGCTGCCGAGCAGAAACTGCCGGAAGGCGAGCGAATGGACTTCGTGTCGGTATGCACGCCGAACAATTGGCATTACCCCATGGCCAAAGACCTGCTGGAGGCGGGTTTTCACGTGATGTGTGAAAAGCCGATGACGATCAGCGTGGACGAAGCAAAATCACTGGTACAGATTGTTGAAAAGACCAAGCGTGTCTTCGGCCTGATGCACAATTATACGGGCTATCCGATGGTTAAACTGGCCCGCGAAATGGTCAAGAAGGGTCAGATCGGCAATGTCCGCAAGATTGTGGTGCAGTATCCACAGGGTTGGCTGGCCACGCCGTTGGAAAAAAGCGGCAATCAGCAGGCGTCCTGGCGTACCGACCCCAAACAGAGCGGCGGCTCCGGTTGCGGCGGGGACATCGGCACACATGCCGAGAATCTGGCCGAGTACATCACCGGCCTGAAAATGACGCATTTGTCTGCTGAACTGACCACCTTTGTCGAGGGCCGCAAGGTTGATGATGACGTCAACTGTCTGGTCAAGTATGACAATGGCGCTCGGGGGGTACTGCATGCCAGTCAGATTTCCGTCGGCGAAGAAAACGATCTGGCCATCTGGATTTACGGCGAAAAAGGCGGCCTGGAATGGCATCAGGAGCACCCCAATTATTTGTATGTCAAATGGCTGGACAAGCCCGAACAGGTATTCAAACGCGGCAATCCCTATGTGGCTGCCTATAGTCCGGCGGCAGGGCGTGCGACCCGATTACCCAGCGGCCATCCTGAGGCGTTTATCGAGGCGATGGCGAATATCTATCTCAACTTTGCCGATACGGTCAGGGCCAACTTGCTGAATCAAACGCCCGATCCGCTTGCTCTGGATTTTCCCACTGTTTATGACGGTTTGCGGGGGATGCAATTCCTTGCAACGCTGCTGGACAGCGCCAATAGCGAGCAGAAATGGACGGCATTTAAGAAATAATGAACCGATAACGAACGTTCTACGGTTAGGAGATTGACGATTATGGCACGACCTGTAACAATATTTACTGGGCAATGGGCGGATTTGCCGCTGGAAGAATTGGCAAAAATCATGGCCGGTTTTGGCTACGACGGGCTGGAATTGGCCTGCTGGGGCGACCATCTTGACGTATTTAAAGCCGCCAAAGATCTGGACTACTGCAAAAAACAAAAGGCTATTCTGGACAAGCACAACCTGAAGTTGTTTGCGATCAGCAACCATCTGGCCGGCCAGCTTGTGTGCGATCTGAACAACGACAGCCGCTCAGATGCGTTTGCTCCGGATGACTGCGCCGGCAATGCTGAGAAAAAACGCGCATGGGCGGTCGAGGCCATGAAGGCTACCGCGCATGCAGCCAAAAATATGGGGGTTTCTGTGGTCAACGGCTTTACCGGCTCTTCTATCTGGCATTTGCTGTACAGTTTTCCGCCGGTATCCGACCAGATGATTGAGGATGGATTTGCTTATTTTGCCAAGATGTGGAACCCGATTTTGGATGAGTTTGACGAGTGCGGCGTAAAATTCGCGTTGGAAGTACATCCGACCGAAATCGCTTTTGACATTGTCACAGCCAAAAAAGCGTTGGAAGCAATCAAACATCGCCCAACGTTTGGCTTTAATTTTGATCCCAGCCATTTGCACTGGCAAATGGTCAGTCCGGTTCGATTTTTACAGGAGTTTTCGGACCGCATCTATCATGTACATATGAAAGATGCCGCCCTACAACTGGACGGCTACAGCGGCATTCTGGGGTCGCATTTGAATTTTGGCAAGCCCAATCGCGGCTGGGACTTCCGTTCGCTTGGTCATGGGGGTGTGAATTTTGAGGAAATCATTCGAATGCTCAATCAGATCGGCTATCAGGGACCGCTTTCAGTGGAATGGGAAGACAGCGGTATGGATCGGATGCACGGCGCTAAAGAGGCGTGTGAATTCGTCAAGAAGGTGGATTTCAAGCCTTCGGAGATAGCGTTTGATTCGGCATTTGACAGGTAAAGTGCCGGTTGCGGCCGGTGAGATTCGGGCGGTCTGAACGGTGCGGTGAATCGTTTTTACTTTAGGGGACAGCAGTATGGCTAAAACACTCAATCGAAGGGCCTTTTTGAAACGCTCGTCGCTGGCGGCGGCAGGGGCGATTGGATTTCCTTATTTTATCCGTCCATCGGCGTTGGGGTTGAATCGTGCCATCGCGCCGAGCAGCCGTCTTCAAATGGCCCAAATCGGCTGCGGATCGATGGGTTCAGGCAATATGAACTCGTTTCTCAGTCTGGGTTCACAGGTACAGGTCATCGCAGTTTGTGATGTAGATAGCGGCCATCTGGACAGCGCGAAAAATCGCGTCAACAGCCATTACAACAACAGCGACTGCCGGACCTATAAGGATTTTCGGGAGTTGCTGGCCAAAGAACAGTTGGATATCGTCAGCCATGCTTTGCCGGATCACTGGCATGCGCTGGTTTCGGTGGCTTGCGCCAAACAGGGCATTGATATCTATGGCGAAAAGCCGCTGGCACGCACCATCGGTGAAGGACGAGCGATTTGTGATGCCGTTAAACGGTATGGGGTGATCTGGCAGACCGGCAGCTGGCAGCGCTCGGTCAGCGATTTCCGACGTGCCGCCGAGTTGGTCATCAACGGACGCATCGGCAAGGTTGATTATGTCGAGGTAGGGTTGCCTGACGGCAGCAAAGGGCCCAAACCTCGTCTGCTTGCGGTGCCTGATTCGCTGGATTGGGAGATGTGGCTTGGCCCGGCACCGTGGCGGCCGTATCAGGATTTTGGACGCGGCAGCTGCCATTGGGATTGGCGTTGGATTATGGATTATTCCGGCGGGCAGTTAACCGATTGGGCAGGGCATCATATTGATATTGCTCATTGGGGGCTGGGGCTGGATACCGCCGGGCCGGTGGAGATCGAAGGCAAGGGCGAGTATCCTGAAGACGGCATTTGGAATGTGCCGTATGCGTATGAATTTACCTGTACCTATGCCGACGGTCTGAAGATACGCGTCGCCAACGCCGCCAAGCAGCCGCATGGCATGGGAACTTGTTGGTATGGCCGGAACGGCTGGATCCATGTGTCGCGCAGCGGCTTGAGCGCATCAGACCCCAAGCTGCTCCAGGAACGCATTGGCCCGAATGAAATTCAGCTTTACAAAAGCGATCATCATCAGCGCAATTTTGTCGAGTGTGTCCGCACCCGCCAAGAAACAGTTTCGCCGGCGGAAGTTGCCCATCGGTCTATCAGTGTCGGGCTGCTCGGCGAAATCGCGATGCTGCTGGGACGCAAACTGCGATGGGACCCGAAGGCAGAGCGATTTGTCAATGATGCGCAGGCGGATCGTTATTTGAGGCGTGCTTTTCGCAGTCCATGGATGATTTAGACGAAATAACCGAAGACGGAAGTTAGTAGACAGATGTCAGAAGACAGAAGACAGAGGACAGATATGCGAATAAGAAGGCATTTTACCCTTGCGGCAGGACTGCTGGCGATGGTATTGCCGGCTCTGGCGGTGACCAACGAAGAAATCGCCAAGATGCGTCAAGCAATGCCGGATAAACCCGTTGTTCAGCCTGAACGTCCGCGTCGGATGCTTGTGTTTAGTCTCTGCAAAGGATTCAACCACAGCAGTATCCCCTATTGGGCCAAGGCGTTGGATATTATGGCGGAAAAAACCGGCGCCTTTGCCGTTGAACACAGCACAGATATGTCGGTTTTTACCCCTGA
>JAAYQH010000017.1 GCA_012519365.1 Planctomycetota bacterium
AACGTCGGATTTATGGCTATGTGATGACATTGGTTCCCAATGTGTCGGATGCGGATGATATTGTTCAGGAAACGGCGTCTGTGATGTGGACTAAATTCGGCGAGTATGAACCGGGGACCGATTTTACGACCTGGGCGATCGCTATCGCCCGCTATAAAGTCCTCGGCTATTTGCGAAGTCAAAAGACACGTCGGAAGTTTTTTACTGAAGAAACGATGAGAATCATTGAACAAGTCGAGGCGAAAGAAGATCGGCAATACAGCATCAGACAGGATGCACTTGAGCAGTGTCTCCGGAAATTATCACATACGGAACGTCGTATCCTGTCGCTTCGTTATGAGCAGGGAGCGACATTGAAAAGTCTTGCCGGCCGTTTAGGGTTGGACATTAACACTCTTTATAGTCGGTTGTCAAAAATTCATCTGATGCTGCTTAACTGTGTTAAAAGGGTGATGGTTGAACCGTAATGGATCTGAAGCAGAAAAAACAATTTTACTCGTTACTCAATGCGTTGCGCGAGGAAGTGATTTCCGATGAGCAATTGGCTGTCTTAGAGCATTTGATTTCCAGTGATACCGAAGTTGCCCGGGAGTATGTCCTTTTTATCAAACTATGGACCGATTTTCAATTTTTCGGGGCAGCCAACGCGAAATTTAGCGAGACGTCTGCTGATTTAGGGAGATATGCGGATTTTTGGGAAGCGATGGCAAATTACGAGAAGCAGGCGCCGGAACTGGAACTTCCGAAAGAAAAACCGCAGCGGGAGTTAATCCAAAAAGTGGTTTATCCCGTCCCGGAAAAGCGAAAGATCAGCCGATTCGGGATTGTTACGCTGCTGAATGCGGCCGCGGTCTTATTGTTTTTCCTGGTTTTGCGTGTGGTTCCGCCGTCGGGGGGCTGGAAGCAGCGGTCCTGTCCGACAGCCTGAATGCGCAATGGGCAAATCGAAAGGGGGTATTTCAAAAAGGGGACAGACTTCGGACCGGCAACAAAATGGTCCTGGACAGAGGACTGGTTGAAATCGAGTTTGATGGGGGAGCCAGAGTGGCCTCGAATGCCGGCGGCGGCAACATTGAACTGTACCTGGACAGTTTGGCCGGTCCTCAGATAGGAACGTGTGTGGTTTCAAATATCGGAGGCTGGCAGACATGGATTACTGAATCCTGCCCTATCAGCGGTGCATCCGGCGTCCATGACTTGTATCTGAGATTTACCGGGAGTGATTTTTACCTGTTGAATGTCAATTGGTGGCAGTTCCTCCCGTATGGCGACATGGATGAAGACAGTATTGTTAATATAAGCGATTTTCCAGACTTTATCGATTATTGGCTTCAGGATGATCGCAGTCTTGATTTGGACGGCGACTGTGTTATCACGCTGTACGGGTTTTCGAGATTTGCCGCTAACTGGATGATCATGGAATAACTCAAGTGAAGAAAAAATGTCTGTGAGGCGAATATGATGCGAGCCATTTATTTTACGTTGGCGGGGCTTTTGTTGATGTCCCCCCATGTGACGGCAGAAGATTTTGCGATGATGCCGCCTGCGGGGTATGACCAGGCAGGTCAATATCCGGCCGGTACCGTTCATTGGAATGTCAGTTATTATTCATCGGTTGCAGGACGCAATCTGAATATGCATGTGTACACCCCGCCGGGCTATAACCCGAGTCAAAAATACGGGGTCATTTACTGTTACCAGGGGATTGGGGTCGGGGCGGACACAACTTTTCTCGATTGGTCCATCTATGCCAACGTCGTTTGCGACAATCTGATTGGGCAGGGAAAGATCCAACCGGTGATCATTGTGGCCCTGGACGACCAATTTGACGGCGACTGGAGCGACGTTGCAGGCATGACGATCAATGACGCCATCCCGTTCGTCGATTCGCATTATTCGACTTACGGGGACGCCGACCATCGCGGACTTTACGGTTATTCCTGGGGGGGCGGATATGCGTTCAACGTCGGATGCGCCAATCTGGACACCTTCCACCATCTGAGTCCTACGGCTGCGGCACCCAATAAAGCCGGGGATAATACATTATTTCCCAATGGCGGTGCCGAGGCCAAGCTGAAGTTGAAGACTCTCTTTATTTCCTGGGGTCAGTACGATTACGAGAGCATTGTCACGGCGAATGTCAACTGTCACAACTTCTGTACGACCAACGGCATTGACCATTATTGGTGGGAAGTGCCGGGTGCAGGTCACTGGGCGAACGAGGTGTGGAGACCGGCTATGTGGAACTTCCTGCAAATGGCGGACGCGGCAGGTATTTCCGGAATTCCCGAACCGATCTCGGCCTATTCGCAGATCGAAGCGGAAGCGTACCATATGCAGTCAGGGACTCAGACGGAAGAATGTACCGAGGGGGGGCTGGACGTCGGGTTTATCGAGAACGGGGATTATCTTGTTTTTCGTTTGGTCGATTTTGAGGGGGGCGCAGCGTCCTTCAACGCCAGGGTTGCTTCGGCCGGCAGCGGCGGTCAGATTGAACTGTATCTGGACAGCTTAACCGGCATACAGATAGGATCCTGCGCCGTCCCGGTAACCGGCGGTTGGCAAACCTGGACAACCGTATCCTGCCCTGTCAGCGGTGCTGCCGGCCAACATGATGTGTACATGAAATTTACCGGCCCAAGCGGTTATCTGTTCAATATCAACTGGTGGCAATTTTCCCCGGATTATACGGTTCCCCCGATGGGACTGACGGCCACGACAACACTGGACGGCCGGATCGACCTGACCTGGAATGAAGTGACCGGAGGGATCAGCTACAACGTCAAACGTTCAACGAACAGCGGCGGGCCCTACACTGTCATCGCACCTGAGGTTGAAACAGCAAGCTTTAGCGATACCGAAATAATCGGGGATCTGGTGTATTATTATGTCGTCAGCGCCAATACACCCGGGGGCGAAAGCGCCGACTCGGCTGAAGTTCAAGGCATTGCGCTGGCGGTTGCACCTTCGGCGCCATCGGGTCTTAGGGTGATTGCCGGTGACGGTACCGTAGCGCTGAACTGGACGGCCAACGGCGAAGGGGATATTGCCGGCTATCAGGTTTACCGATCAACGACATCGGGCAGCGGCTATGTCCTTTTGAACAGTTCGTTGTTAAGCAGTCCGGAGTTCATTGATGACACGGCTGTTAATTTCAGGCTGTACAACTACGTCGTTACGGCGGTGGATTTCGATACCCTCGAAAGCGCATACAGTCATGAAGTCCAGGCCATACCGAATGACGAAACATTCGTACTTCTGGCGGGTACCGATTTCGAGAGCGGTTTTGGCGACTGGGTGAATATTGCCGGTGAGGATTCCCATGACTGGACCCGTGATTCGAACGGGACCCTGACGCCGAATACCGGTCCGTCGGGCGGTGCCGAGGGCAGCAGTTGGTATGTGTACCTGGAGACCTCGCCGGGCGGGGCGGCCAGCGCCGGCAACACGGCCATCCTTGAAAGCCCGGTGATCGAAGGGTATGGCCGGTTCCTGGCATTTTATTATCATCTGTACGGGGTGGAGATCGGGATATTGAGCGTCGATGTGTATGACGGCGTCTGGCATACTGAGGTCTGGAGCATCAGCGGCCAGCAACACACCGGCAGCGCAGATGAATACACCCGGGTCTATGTCGATTTGACCGGCTATAACGGACCGATACGGATTCGTCTTCGGGCTACAGCCGTCGGCGGCCCCCGCGGCGACATGGCCGTCGATAACATCGAGGTGTTCGGCAGGCTGCTTTACGGGGATATGGACGGTGATACGATTGTCGATATGAGCGATTTGTCCGAGTTTATCGGGTACTGGCTGCAGGAAGACTGCGGCTTGGACCTCGACGGCGACTGTGTCATCACATTATATGAATTTGCGAGATTCGCTGAGAACTGGCTCAATGATTAATTTCAACAATTATATGATAACAGAATTTTAATGGGTGGGAAATGATTATGAAGCAAGTGATGAGATTAGACCTGTATTCACAATTGGACGGTATCTTCAGGTTAACACAGTACAGAGCGGAGATGAAACAAACTATTTTAATTATGATGGCGGGACTCTTCGTGATACCTGCATGTGTAACGGCCGCTTCGCTCGAATCGGTTCCCGATTGGGGTACCAGCGGCGTACCGGACAGCCTCAGTATGTACATTTATGTCCCGGATAATGTGGTTGACAATCCGCCAATTCTGGTTCTATTGCACTATTGGGGAGGTGGGGCCGGCGGGGTGTTCGCTCAGGCGACTGCCGGCGGACTTGTGGAGGCCTCTGAGCAGTACGGTTTCATCATTGTCGTTCCTGAAACCGATGCTGATACTCAGCCATGCTGGGACTATGGTTCAGCAGATTCTCTCACACGCGATGGCGGCGGGCAAACGCAGGGCATTGCCCAGATGGTTCAGTATGCGATCAATGCCTATGGTGCGAATCCGGATCGGGTGTATGTAACAGGCGATTCATGCGGCGGCATGATGACGCAGGCGATGCTGGGTGTTTATCCTGATATGTTCAAAGCGGGTGTTGCATTCTGTGGAGTGCCGGTGGGAGGCGCCTGGACCCCGATTACACATACCGCGCAGGAATGGGGAAACATCATCCGTAATATAAATCCGGGGTATTCCGGACCCTGGCCGCGAATCCAGCTTTGGCATGGTACGGAAGATGAACTCGTCAGTTATGCCAACCAGGAGCAAGCCATCCTGCAGTGGAGCAATGTTCAGGGCTTAAGCACGACACCAACCGCAACAGCGGCGGTGAACATGAACGGCAGCGAATGGAACCGCCAGGTCTGGCAGGATGCCAAAGGCAATACGCTGGTTGAAGCCTGGTCGGAAATAGGCGGTACGCACAGCATCGGCTCGCTTTTCGATGCCGACTTTGTTATTCCCTTCCTGGGTCTGGACGTGGTAGGACCGGTCGATCCTGAAAAGAATGTCACCATTCCGCGTGGTCGTCCGACGCTCAATTCCGAACGTACGACCTTTGTGGCCGACAACGGCCAGCTTCTGCGCGGGCCCTACACCTCCTCGGAATGGGGCGACCCGGCGCCGGCCGAGCAGATCGCCAACATAAAGACCCTGGGGTTTAACGCGGTACATCTTTATGGAGAGTGCTTTGATATCAATTATCCCGCAGCGCGCAGTACGGCGCCCGGCTATGCGGCTTCCCGGATTGACAGCGTGGTGGTAGCTACACGGGACGCGGGCCTTTATCTGGTCATCACGATCGGCAATGGTGCCAACAATGGAAACTACAACATAGATTATGTTGTGGATTTCTGGAAGTTTTACGCACCTCGCTATGCCAATGAGACTCACGTTCTCTTCGAGGTACAGAATGAACCGGTGGCCTGGGGGCCTCCGTATTCGAGTCCAACCGCTACGCCGCCCGGAGCGGTCAATATGGAAATCGCTGCCTATAATACAATCCGCACGTATGCGCCCAATACGCCGGTCCTGCTGTTCAGCTATGCCGTGCCGTGGGGGTCGGGGGGGGCAAACGATGCCATGATGGATATCCGTGCGTTCAATACGGCTGTTTTCGGCGACGAGAATGCCGTTTGGACCAATGAGGCCGTGGCAATTCACGGCTATTCAGGCAGCAGTCTGACATCGGAATTCGCCGCGAGGATGATCGGGTTTGGCTACCCTTGTTTTCAGACTGAGTTTGCCGGCGGCATTTAGGGAGAAGAAGGGGGAAGATTTGAACTTTATACGGCTTCAGAGATGGAACGACGCAACGTCTCGTGGCTTGCGTTCCAGTTTATTCCCCCGTGGGGTGTTTCCGATAATATTGCGGTACCGAAAGTCTATCATGATCTTGTTGACAGATCGGGTATGTCGTGGACGCCCGATTTTGGAATTTGGCCTCAGGTTCGAGGACCGTTCGGCAATGGCGGCCAACCCCGATCAACGACCGGCTTAACCGGTACGTTGCGAATTCAGGCCGAGGATTTTGACACAGGGGGTCAGGGCGTCGCTTATAACGACACGAGTCGATCCAACCAGGGAGGACAATACCGCCCGAGTGAAGGTGTGGATATCCAGGCCACGTCCGACAGCGGCGCCGGTTATAATGTCGGCTGGACGGAAGACGGTGAATGGCTGGAATATGCTATTCATGTTACGGAACCCGGCTTTTACAACCTTCGGCTGCGGGTAGCAGCAGCTATTCCCGGCTGCGCAGCAAGGGTGACTTCGTACAACCACGATAAGACGGGCCTATGGACGGTACCGAACACCGGCGGCACGCAGAACTGGACGACGATAACCAAACAGGTCTTTCTTGAATACGGACGGCAGAAGATGCGCGTTGAAATTGTGACCGGCGGGTTCAATCTGAACTGGATCGAACTTTCGCCGTCTGCAACAGGCCCGATTGCCGACGGTACCTACAAACTGGCCAACCAAAATAGCGGAATGGTGATAGAAAACAGCAGCCGCAGTGTAGTGCAGAATGTCTTTTCGGACTCAAACACACAAAAATGGACCCTCCAGCATCAGGGGGCCGGGCAATACCGTATCCGGTCGGCGTCTGACAATTGGCAATGGACTACTGGGATTGTCCGGCCGTTAGGGGAAGGCTATTACCGTCTTATACGCGAGGATTCGGGCTTGAGCTACGAAATTGAGAACGCCTCCCTGGCCATTGGTGCAGAGATCGTATCACATGAATATACCGGCTCAGCCAGCCAGAAGTGGGCTATACAGTCACCGTCTGCGCCGGCGTTTCCCATAGGGTTGAGTGCTGACTGGGCATCTTTCGACCAGGTCGATTTGGTGTGGACGGCCTCAACCGGCGCTGTTAGTTATAACGTCAAACGTTCTGCGGTCAGCGGGGGGCCATTCACGACCATCGCTGCGGATGTCATTAATACAGGCTATAGCGACCTTGATGTGATTGATGGGAAAATCTATTATTATGTGGTCAGCGCAAATACGGCCTCCGGCGAAAGTCTCAACAGCAATGAAGCTGCAGTGACGCCCTGGATGTCGCAGGACGTGGGGACAGTGGGAGTGCCGGGCAGCACCAGCTACAGCGACGGCCTTTTCACGGTAAGCGGTTCCGGAGCTGACATCTGGGGTACCGCAGACGCATTTCGTTTTGTATATTTACCGGTGACCGGCGACTGCACTATTGTTGCACGAGTCGCATCGGTTCATAATACCGATTCATGGGCCAAAGCCGGCGTCATGATCCGCGAGAGTTTGAATGCTAATGCGAGAAATGCATTGATAGCCGTCACACCGGGTAACGGCGTGACCTGGCAATACCGTTCCAGTACGGGCGGCAGCACTTCCAACAATAACACCGGCGGCCTCAATGCACCATACTGGGTTAAGCTTGTGCGCAGCGGTAGTATCTTCACCGGATACCGTTCGCCGGACGGCACGAACTGGACACAGCAGGGGGCATCGCAGACAATTAACATGCCTGCCACCGTCTATATCGGCCTGGCAGTCACCAGTCACAATAATTCTCGTCTTTGCCAAGCGGTTTTTGATAACGTGGCTGCACCGGGCTGGCCGCCGCCTTTGCCTCCGATGGAGCCATCGGATGTGCACGCGACGGCGCTATTGCCCGGACTGGTCAATCTGAGCTGGACTGCGGCGCTCAACGCGACCAGCTACAATGTCAAACGCTCGACCGTCAGTGGCGGGCCGTACACGACCATCGCCGAGACTATCACGCTGACACGTTTCTGTGATTCCACCGTGATCCCTGGGCAGGCCTACTATTATGTCGTCAGTG
>JAAYQH010000151.1 GCA_012519365.1 Planctomycetota bacterium
ACGGTCGTAAACGACCAGACCGGCCCCGCATGAAGAATCGGCGCCGGGTCATTCGGCTCATACACATCGACCCGCCAATAATACGTCGTTCCGTTCAGCAACGAAACCGGAAGGCTGGTCTGGTCCGTCGAAGCCTCAAGCGCCGATAGATCGCCTTCGGCCACAAGCGTTTCGTTGGGGTCGATATAGACATCGTATCCCGCCACCGCATACGCATTCGGGCCGATCCAGCTCAACTCGACATCCACCGGTACATTATCCGCGCCGTTGGCCGGATCAGGCGTGCTGACATAGGGGGTCGCCGTGCTGTAGGTCGCGATAAAATGGGGATTCCAGTTGGGTTGATTGATGGTGGTAAAACCGCTCTGGATAACACCGCCCCAGGGATAGGCCGTGCTGACTTCCAGTTCGACGCCGCCGGTGACAAGATTCCACGTCCCTTCTTCTTTGCCCGGAACCAGCCACACGATGGCGTACTGGGTGTCCTTAGCCAGAGGAACATAATCAAACTCCCATGTCATCAGCGAATCCGGGTAGGTATTGGCAGTGGCGGCCATATTCACCGTATTGGTTGAAATGCCGACAATCGTGGAGTTGTTCAGATTGCCGTCCCATGTCAAAACACCCAAATAGGCTTCGCCCGTTGCACCGAATCCACTGGATGATTTGGCATAGGTCCAGTCCAGCAGATACATCACATCCGGCACCGTCGTCTCAGCCGGATCCAGCGCCGTCTTGGCCGGCGTGATCACATGCGACAAGAAAGCCGCCTGATTGGACCTAAAGAGAGGATCAATATCATGAAACGTCTCAGTAAACGTGTCCGCAAAGACAACCGAACACAAGGCGATGAAAATCGCCATAACCAGTGATATGCTTTTATTCTTCATAATTGGTCTCCTGTTCAACATAACTTTTCAATCGCCTTTAATCCACATTCCTGACGACATTACTGTCCAGCCAGTTCTCCGCCAGGACCGCCAAATCGTACAGATCGACGCGGCAATCCCGATGTTCAGGCCCCACACCGGTCGGACCGGCGATATCCAGTTCAGGAAATCGGGCACAGACATCTTTATCTTTCATTTCACGATAGACCTCGATAATCTCATCGAGCGACAGCGGATAATTATAGATTCGGACATCATCGACGGAACCGGTAAAACCTAACTGGGTATCTGTTTCGGAAGCACCGCCGATCAACAGATCGGTTTGTCCCGACAACAACGTCTCTTGAACCCCTGCGACATCCTGCAGAACCTCAAACGCATCCCCATTATTATAGATTCCGTAAGTGCGCCGCTCCTGCGTCGCCGGATCGTAGGTCATCGCCGCAAACCGCCAGCCGTCGGATTGATCGCCCGGCACCGCCGTGACCCAGGGGCCTCCATCCAGAAGCGTCGCGATTTGCTCGTTTTGGCCTTTCCCGATCGCATAGGAGCCGGTCTTACTGACCGCCCTGCGGTAATCCCGTCCCGACGGACCGGCCACCCAGGCCGTTACGGTCAGCCCGTTGGGATGGAAATTGAAAAGCTCCGCACTGTTCGGAATCCGAACCACTCGGATCCCGTTAAACCGGGCAGCGCCCTGCGGCGTCCCATCCGCACCCTCGACATAGTTGACCGGCTCTGTTGCCGGTTCGCCTTCCTCAATATACACGCCGTCCCAGTTCTCTTCCGCTTTGGATACAATCGCCTCAAGCGTGCCGTCCAGCGGCCAGTGAGCAATCAGACGCCGTATCATCAGCCGCGCCGGATTCGATGCCGCCGGGACTTGACGCTCATTATCCACAACGCAGTAATATTCACCTTCATCATCATACTGAGCATTCTCCAGTGTCAGGACAGGCGAATCCTCCCCTACTATCGGCACACTGTTGCCGTCCGGCAGCACCTTGTACCACTGATACACCGTCGTGTTCTCCGCTTCCACGAAAAATTCAGCCGTGCCGCCTTCCGATACAGACGTATTGGCAGGATGCGTCGTAATTATGGCTCTGGCCGTAACCGTCGAAAATGACCACACCGAACCGGTATGCACGACCGGCATCGGCTCATTCGGCTCAACGGCATCGACGCGCCAGTAATAGGTCATGTCATTACTCAGAACCGGATCGGGAGTAAACGTCAACTCCTGCTGAGCGGGACTGTAATACATCGCATCCTGAGCCGTCAGGTTCAGCTCGTTCGGATCCATATAGACCGTGTAAGATAAGGCCTCATAGGCCGCCGGGCCTTCCCACGAGAGCGTCACTTCAGTCGGCACACTGATCGCACCGTTGGCCGGATAGGGATCGCCGGCAACTTCGCGTTGACTAACGCTGTAGGTCGCCTGAAACTGACTGTCCCAGTTATTGGCGATTTCATCGATACGAATCCAGCCGCCGCCGTCGTAGGGGCTGCCTGTTGTCATCCGAACCTCGCCGCGGATTCCGGTAGTGATTTCACCCCCCACATACTGGATAAACATCATGGCGTACTGGGCATTGGCATCCAGCTCCAGATGATCAAATTCCCATATCATCAGATCACCGGGGGCAAACGCGGACATATCCAGGGCGTTGGTTGACACGCCGACCAATGTGGCTTCGGTCATCTCGGCGACAGTCAACGCTGAAAAAACCGCCAGATAGGTCTGGCCGCCCTGAGGCACACTCGAAGGCGACCGGAAATATCTCCAGTCCAGCAGATAGACCGTATCCGGAACGCTGAACCCCTCCGGACTTATCAAACCGGCATTTGGGGTAAATGTCTGTCCCCAGCCGTTGGCTTGGTCGGCCACCTGATCAAACAGGGGGTTCCCGGCGGTGAACGTCGCTGCGCCGGCCGTGAGGGACAGACCCGCCAAAATCATCAAGCCTGCAATTAATGTCGTTCTCATTTTGAAAACCTCCGCTAAAATATTAAACTCTATCGGCAGCGAATCGTTCGTTGCTCATCTGTTTTCTTGTTCACTGTTCCATTGCTCGCTTCCCCTGAAAATACCTTTGGTATTCCCGCTGACACAATCCCTGATCTTATTCCTTGCAGACACATTGTTGTACCGTATTGCTTACTGCCATTTCTCATCACACCGGCAGTCGTTTTTTTCAAAAGGCAGCGGCGGCCGGAATACACCAGGCGGCCGCTGCCCCGTTTTACGTTCACTGCGCTGATTCGCTGTTGGGCGATGATAACTTACTTTGCCGTGCTTTGTTTACGCACGTCGCCGACGCAGCAGCGCCAAGCCGCCTAATCCCAGAATCGACAGCGTTGCCGGCTCGGGAACAACAACCGAAACATTGTCAATGCCCACGAATGGCTTAGTCGCATCGGTACCCGTAAAGGCAATCCGGATGAACAACATATCGTCAACGCCAACCGTACCGCTGTTGAAATTAATGATCGTCATCTGGTCGTCATAGGTCCCCTTGATCCCAATATCATCATTCCCGTCACCGCGTGCGACAATATCCAGCGGGCCGCCGATCACGCTGCTGGCCGTGTCCAGCGTCTGGCCTACCAGCAGGTCAACCCAAGCGG
>JAAYQH010000152.1 GCA_012519365.1 Planctomycetota bacterium
AGACGTATTTTCGGATCCGACAGAGTGTTTCAATTGTGACCAATCCCTTCCGCTCAGCAAAGACAATGGCGATGGGGGTCTGAAAGGCCGCCCCGAACACCAGCGCCAGCAGAAGAATAAAATTGACGGTCTTGGTGATTTGCGGCTGGTACACAAATTCAACACCGAGATTGAACCGTGCGAAAAATTTAAACACCATCGGGGCAATCCCCAACAGGAAAAACAAGACGCCTGTTACAAAAAGAATTGCACTGACCGGAGCGGCACAATAGACAAATCGCCGTTCGTGTTTGTATAACCCCGCCGAGACAAACGCCCAGGCCTGATAAAACAACCACGGCGAACTGATCAATCCTGCCAACACCAGCGAGGCTTTTAGATATAACAAAAACGGTTCGGCCACATCGAGCGCCTGAAGATTCACCGTAACGCCTATTTCCTGCATCGCGTTCCGAAAGGGCGATAACACAATCGCCAGAAACCACTTGCCGGCGATCAACGAGATCAAAAAGGCCGCGACCAGCCCCACCAAGGCCAAAATCAGCCTGCTGCGCAGTTCCTCGAGGTGGTCGCCAAGGCTCATACTGACCAGTTCTTCGTCTTGGTTATGTCGTCTTTCCGTCATTCAGTTCCACAGGTTAGGGTTGATTTCGCGTTGGCGTTAGTTTATCCGAAGTTGTTTCTGTGGGCAATGCTTTTCATGAAGCAGAAACAGCAGACCTTGAGGGGGGACGATAGGAGCCGGTCAGATGAATGAGCAAACCAGGCAGCGAAGCACCCAGCCAGGTCAGACGCTGACACAGGGCCAGTGCCGCGGCCGCTTCGGTGCTGGTGCCGCTGTAGCGAACAAACAAAAACACCAGCCCGCCTTCCAGAATGCCAATGCCGGAAATGCTGATAGGGATCGAACCGACCACCCAGACCAAGGGAAAAAACACAAAATAATGAATCAGCGGCGCATCTATATTCAAATCCCGTCCAATTAGCCAATAAGCCATAATGACCAAACTTTGCAGAAAAATGGTGATCCCAATCGCTCCTATCAGCACAAACGGATGATGGTAATATACCGTCAACACCTTGCGAAGTTGGCGGATCAGATGAATAATATGCCGATAAAGGCGATACATGATATGCAGAAAAGGCTTATACAAAACTAATATAGCCCCGACAACCACCAGACCAAAAGCAATCCCGTAAGGCCAAAATGGCGTGCCGAGGCGGAACGTAGTGCCCCCCATCGGTTGGATTTGCAAGACTTGCAGGTTTTGAGCCGCGAAAAGCGCAGCAACAGCCAGAATCAACGTCGCGATCAACCCCATGATGCGATCCAACAGGACGCCCAGCGCCGCTTGCAGCTTTCGACGGCTGTAATGCGATACATACCACGCCCGCACCAAGTCGCCCCCTACAGAACTGGGCAAAAAATTGCTGTAAAAAAGACCGAGATAATTCAATTTTACCGCCGTTGCCAACGGGACCGCAATCCGCTGGGCACGCAAGAACCACCACCACCGCAGCCCCACCAAAAACTGGCTAAGGGTATAGACGATAATGCCAACAATTACTGTCCACAGTTTAAGGTCAGCAACGGCCGTTTTCAGCTCCGTCCAGCTGAGCTGTTTGGCGATAAGCAAGCAAGCCAGGCCCGCAATCCCGATGCGAACAGGCAGGGACCATCGTTTCCAACCGGCTTTTGGAGTACTGTGCTTCACGCGGACCTTTTCTCAATAAGCACTTGTTTTTCAAAAGCATAGCGGGTACAAAAGGGCTATTCAAGATGGTTGTTTTTAATACTTTCAAAAGTTTCTCTAAAACAGACAATTTACAGGAGTATGCAGCGTGGGTGCATCGCAACATATTGAAGAAGGGTTGGAATTTTTGCCCAAATTTGACAATAACGGGTTGATTACGGCGATCTCGCAGGATGCCGCGACGGGCCAGATTTTGATGGTGGCCTATATGAACGAGCAGGCCCTGCGGCTGACGCTTGAGACCGGCAACGCGGTGTTTTACAGTCGGTCGCGTCAAAAACTGTGGAAAAAAGGCGAACAATCCGGCCATGTACAGAAAGTCAAACAAATTCTTGTGGATTGCGATCAGGATTGCCTTGTTTTGAAGGTAGACGTAGACGAGGGACAATGCCACGTCGGGTATCAGTCGTGCTTTTATCGGGCGATCAAACCGGGGACAACCAACACCCTCGAGCTGATCGCTGAGAAGGTCTATGACCCCAGCCAAGCCTATAAAAAATAACCGCTCGGGCGCGACGATTGAGATCGTCAGCGGCAAAACAGACATTCAGGTACGTCTTTCCGGGCGGCTGGATCGACACAATGCCGCCGAGCCGTGGCGAAAAACGCTGCGGCTGTTGTCCCGGCATCTGCGTAAACCCATTCACATTGACGCATCGGGGCTTGAATTTGCCGACGGCAGCGGTATCGCCCTGCTGGCTTTTTTTAAGCATTACGGGCAAAGCCATCAGATTGATGTTCAAATCGACCACTTGGCCGAGCCGCTGGAGCGGTTGCTTCAACGGTATATGCAGCAGGACAAAACCGACGCGCCCTCAGCGCCGGTCAAGCTGAATCTGATTGAACGCGCAGGGCAGGTCACGGTGGATTTGGTGGTGGACATTTACGACCAAATCGCCTTTATGGGGCAGTTGCTGCTGGCGGCACTGAAAACGGCTTTTCAGCCGGGACGATTTCGAGTGGCGGATTTTTTCCGGATGTGCGAATTGGCCGGTGCCAATGCCATTGGTATTACCGCGCTGCTGGGTTTTTTGTTTGGGCTGATTATGGCGTTCAGCTCGGCTATGCCGCTGCGACAATTCGGGGTGGATGTCTATGTGGCCGATTTGGTGGCAATTGCGCTGGTTCGGGTGCTGGGGCCGTTTATTACCGCGATCATTGTGGCCGGGCGTACAGGGTCAGCCTATGCCGCCGAAATTGGGACAATGAAAATCAACAATGAACTGGACGCTCTGAAGGTGATGAATCTGGAGCCAACGGTGTTTTTGGTGCTTCCGCGGATGGCGGCGACGCTGTTGATGACGCCGCTGTTGGCCGTGGTTACCAATGTGCTGGGGCTGGTCGGTTCGGGGCTGGTGATTTTGTCGCTGGGCTATTCGCTGGCGACCTATCTGAACCACGTGCAGGATATTCTGGACGCCACCGACGTGTGTGTGGGGCTGGTCAAGGCCCTGGTTTTCGGCGTGACAATCGGCGCGGTAGGGTGTCTTCGCGGCCTTCAGACCCAAAGCGGCGCCGGCGCCGTGGGGATTGCCACCACCCGTGCCGTGGTGACCTCAATTGTCTTGCTGGTCGCGTTGGAGGGGGTGTTTTCGGTCATCCTCTATTATCTGGACATTTAAGACAACTACTTTTTCGCGTCGTACTTTCGCGGCTGTGTGTGCCGGTTTTCTATCGGGGAAACAGTTGAATATCAAGGTGATGGTCCTCCAGATCAATCATCGCCCAGCGTCCTTGTTTGGCCGGGCCTGGATTGAGCAGCGTGGTCGGACCAATCCGGTCTGTGCCGATGATTTCGTGAATATGTCCGCTGATGGCCAATTGGGGTTGGGCCAGTTCGATAAAATCGCGAATCGCTCGGTTTCCGGCGTATCGGCCTGGGGCGACTGTGTCGAGGGCTGTATGCAAGGGAGGCTGATGCGTAACAAGGACGAGTCGATCCGTCCCTTTGCAGTGGCTGTAGGCGTGTTGCAGGGTCTTGGTAAACGGCGTCAGGCCGCTTTTATTTGAGAAAGCGTTAAAACCGGACAACGCGCCGCCGGCCCCGATGAACCACCATGAATCAAGACATACCGCCCTGCCGTGCAGATTGATGCCGGCCTGGGTCAGCCAGATGTCAACTTCAGGCGGATCGCAGTTGCCCGGCACCGCCAACACGGGCCCGCCGTAACGGCCAAGACGCTCAACCACGGCCGCAGCCTGCTCAGCGGTACCAAAATTGGTAATGTCACCGCCTACCAGCACCACATCCGCCTGCGAAAGCGGCCCGTCAAGCCGTTCGAGCGCTTCGCAATGGCCGTGAATATCCGTCAGTGCTATTATTCTCACAAGACACACCCCCTTTCGATTGGAAAAGGATAATTTAATAAATACCTGCCGCTCTGTCAAACCTCTTGGCTCTGGACAATCTGTCTCAAATAGGTATAATGAGCAGTTACGAAAGACCTATATGTCAACCTACAATATCGGTGAGGTAAAGAATGATTGTCGTAATGAAGCCCGGCGCCGGGCCGGAACATATTCAGCACGTGGTTGATTTGGTGCACGAATTTGGTTTGGAAGACCATGTGATTTACGGTACCGACCGCACAGTCATCGCGTGTCTGGGCGACAAGCGAATGCTTGAAAAGGACGCGATCGAAAACGCGCCGATGGTCGAAAAGGTCGTGCCTATTTTGGCGCCGTATAAAATGGCCTCGCTGGAGGTCAAGCGTGAAAAAACGACCATCGCGATCGGTCCGCAGCAGTTTCCCATAGGCGGCGTGAAGGTGGGCGTAATTGCCGGACCGTGTGCGGTCGAAAGCCGCCAGCAAGTGCTGGACACCGCCGAGGCCATCAAGGCCGCCGGGGCCATCGGCCTTCGGGGCGGCGCCTTTAAGCCGCGAACCAGTCCGTATGCCTTTCAGGGGATGGGCAAGGCGGGATTGGATCTGCTGGCCGAGGCACGGGAAAAGACTGGTCTTGCCATCGTGACCGAGGTCATCGGAACCGAGCAGGTAGCCTTGTGTGCCAACTATGCCGATGTGCTGCAGATCGGGGCTCGCAACATGCAGCATTATCCGTTATTGGAAGCGGTCGGTCGGGTCAACAAGCCGGTTTTGCTAAAACGGGGAATGAGTGCGTCGCTGGATGAATTTTTGCTGGCGGCTGAATACATTATCCATGCGGGCAATCCGAATGTGATTTTGTGCGAACGCGGCATCCGCACCTTTGAAAGCTATGTTCGCAATACGCTGCCGCTGGCGGCAATTCCGGCCCTGCGTGAACGGACGCATTTGCCCATCGTGATCGATCCGTCGCACGGAACCGGCCATGCCCATATGGTGCCGGCGATGTCGCTGGCAGCGGTGGCGGCAGGAGCCGACGGGGTGATTCTGGAGTGTCACCCCGACCCGGAGCACGCCGCCTCCGACGGCGCTCAATCCATCACGCCGCAAACCTTCAGCAACTTGATGGACCGTCTAAGGCGGGTCGCTCAGGCCGTGGACAGAGACCTGTAAAAAAAGGAAAAAATAAAAAGGTAAAAGGGAAACGTAAGGACGGCTGTCGCCGATTCAATGAAAAGCCGCCGCTGAAGGCGGCCTCCTGACTTTTGCCTTTTACCGCGCGTAAATTAAAGGATTTCGGGCGGCTGCAGGGCGCCCGAAATCCTTTTTACTTAGGTCGCCTACTACGACAGCGCGACTTATATTTATTCATACGGCAC
>JAAYQH010000153.1 GCA_012519365.1 Planctomycetota bacterium
ACCTGCCAGTATTTCGACCCTCCAACGGCGATACGAACGCGCAATTCCACAGGATGGACTTCATTTGACCGATCCAACGTGCTGAGGGCCACGGTATGGACGATTGTCTTTGCCCGGTGTTCCGAAAAAAACATGTTGAGGGTCTGTTTTGGTTTTTCACTGTCTTTTTTTACTTTTTCGAGATGATGCGGGGTGTCAAAACATTTCGTAAAGCATTTTACAAAAAGAAGTTACCCAGTCCACAGAGACGCTGTCCTTTATTCTGTTTATAATGTCAGCAATTATAAACCCGCGGCGGGTCGCTTGTCCACAACAAAGTATGCATAGGCGGCATAATAGGCATAATAGCGGATGCGGCGGCTTGCTTTTTGAGGCAGAGGGCATAGAATAACGCGGAAGATAGCCACAAAAACAATACCGTAACTCAGAGAAAGGCGGCCTATGGCAGCGGATATTCAGGCACAGCTTCGGCAAATTCCTTCGGTGGATGCGGTTTTGGCTTATCTGAAGACTCATCCGGCCTCCGGTTCGATAGGAGCAGTGATGCGTACGCGGCTGGTGCGCGAGGCGATTGAGACAATCCGCCGCCAGGTGCGGGACGGGACATTTTCGGCCGATGCGGATGTTGCCGAGGCAGTGCGGTCGCTGGCCGAGCAGCGTCTGGCCGAGGTCACATCGGTATTTTATCGGCGGGTCGTTAACGCCGCGGGCATTATCCTGCATACCGGCTTGGGACGTGCCCCGCTGGCCGGCCGGGTGCTGGCACAAATCGCCGACCAGATGGGGGGCTATACGCTGCTGCAAGTGGATCTTGACCAGGCACAGCGTTCCCCCCGGGACGGCCGAATCGAGCAGTTGCTTATCTTGCTGACCGGTGCCGAAGCGGCCGCCGTCGTCAACAACAACGCTGCGGCCACCGCCCTGGTGCTGAACGCCCTTGCCGCGGGCAAAGAGGTCATTGTCTCACGCGGCCAATTGGTCGAGATCGGCGGCGCGTTTCGGCTGCCGGAGGTGATGGCCTTTAGCGGAGCCAAACTGGTGGAGGTCGGCACCACCAACAAGACCCATCTGCGGGATTATGAAAACGCCATCACCGAAAACACAGCCGCCATTTTACGTGTCCATCCGAGCAATTACAAGATTCAGGGCTTTACCAGCGAAGTGCCGTTGCCGGAGCTGGTTACGCTTGCGCACGCCAACGGGCTGCTGTTGTTTGACGATGTGGGGGCCGGTTCGCTGATTGATTTTTCGCGATTTGGATTTGACAAGGAGCCGACCCTGATCGAGTCGGTTGCTGCCGGTGCGGATGTTGTTACCGCCAGCGGCGACAAACTTATCGGTGCCTCACAGGCAGGCCTTATCCTCGGTCGAGCTGCTCTCATTCAAAAAATCCGCAAAAACCAATTTGCCCGCATTGTTCGCGCGGGCAAGTTGACCCTGGCGGCGCTGGAGGCGACCTTGACATTGTTTTTGGACGAGGCGGCAGCTCTTGAACACGTCCCGACGCTGCGGCTGATGCTGCGTCCGGCCGAGCAAATCGCCCGTCAGGCCGAACGGATTTGCCAAACGGTGCAGTCGGCCTGTCCCGATGCGACGATCACGTTACAGGCGGGCTGGTCCCAGATAGGCAGCGGCTCGCTTCCCGGCCAAAATCT
>JAAYQH010000154.1 GCA_012519365.1 Planctomycetota bacterium
AAGCGGCTGCTCAAAGAAGCGGACCGTCGCCGTGAGGCACGAAAGGTCAAAACTGACTAATCGACTCACGGGTTCGAAAGTCAGAGGCGGTGCGCTCTGGTCAATCAGCCGGACCTTAAAATAGACACCAACGGGAGCCCAAGGTCTCACATTGCCCCCAATGAGATATTCCTCTTTTTTGGGTTTGCAACTTTGTGCGCTAACAGGACCACCCGGCAGTGAGCACGGACTCAATGTTTGCGCTTCACCCTTGTTGTTCTCCATTAGAAGAGTTTATCCCACCTTTTATATTTTTGTTCTTGTTTTCACAACAATAAAAAATATTTTTCTTTATTGAGAAAAAAATCACAAATTTCTATTGACATCACATTATATATTGAGTATTCTATTATCGATAAGTGAATATCGGAACAAATTAATAAGCAGGAGTACTCAGTGATGCAGCAATCAACACAAGACAGCGTGTCTTACATGACAATTCGGCGTCTGCCGCAGTATATGCCGCTGTTAAAAGAGGCCTTGGCCGCAGGTGAAGAGAGCATCAGCAGTACCAAAATTGCGGAGGTGTTTGGTCTTGATCCTGTACTGGTTCGCAAAGATTTGGCCGGCATCGGAATTACCGGACAAGCCCGAGTGGGATTCCCGATTCGAGAGCTAATTCGCGGCATCGAGCATTTTCTCGGGTGGGATAAAGTCAGCGAGGCATTTGTCGTGGGGGCGGGGAATCTGGGTCGTGCCTTGGCTGGATATGCGGGCTTCGAACAGCACGGCCTCAAGATTGTCGCTCTCTTTGACACAGACCCCGACAAAATCGGAAAGACCATTGCCGGAAAACCGGTTTTGAATCTGTCCCAATTCGGCTCTCTGGTCAAGCGAATGCATGTGCCCATTGCGATCCTGACGGTGCCGGCCCAAGCCGCTCAAACCGCGGCAAATGAAGCTGTCCAGGCAGGTATCAGGGCCATTTGGAATTTTACGCCCACCAAACTGACCGTTCCTGACAGCGTCATTGTCGAGCGGGTTGATCTGGCAGCCAGCCTCGCTGTTTTGTCAAGTCGGCTGGTCAGCTCGGCGTCGGTTACCAAACCCTAAACCATACCCATTTGAATTGCAGCGAGGAAAATTATGTGCCCGGAATGCAAAGAAGCAGCAACACGAAAATTTGAAAAGGTTTGTCAGATTCTTGACAAATATCAGCGGGATTCAAGCAAGCTGATTCCCATCCTTCAGGACGTGCAGAAAGTGTATCGCTATCTGCCGGAAGAAGTGCTTGTCTACATCGCCACAGGGCTGGATTTGTCGCCAGCCAAGGTCTACGGCGTGGCGAGTTTCTACGCCAATTTCTCCCTTGAGCCAAAAGGCAAGTATGTCGTTCACGTCTGCGATGGAACAGCCTGCCACGTCAAAGGATCCGAACACATCAAAGAGGCCCTTTGCAAAAAGCTCAATCTCAACAACGGGAAAAAAACGACTGATGATATGCTTTTTACGGTGGAGGCCGTTTCTTGTCTGGGCGCGTGCGGATTGGCGCCGGTTATCACAATCAATGAAAAAGTCTATGGACAGGTCACGCCCGAGATGGCGGAAAAACTCATCGAGAACATCTGGGCCGAGGAGAATAATTGATGCTGACGAAAACACTAAATTTAGAGTCTGTACAACATGAATTTGACGCCAAAATCGCTCGCATCAAACGGCGTGTGGTGATATGCGCGGGCACCGGCTGTGTGGCCAATGGTTCGCTGAAGGTGTACCAGGCACTGGCCGAGGCAATCGCCGAGAAACAGCTGGACGTCGTGCTGGAGCTCAATGAGGAAAAGGACGCCGATGTATACGTCTCCAAAAGCGGCTGTCAGGGGTTTTGTCAGGCCGGTCCGCTGGTCTCGATCGAGCCGGAAGGGTTTCTGCTGTGCAAGGTCCGTCCGGAAGATGTGCAGGAAGTGGTCGAGACTGCCCTGATCGGCGGCCAGCCCGTTGAGCGATTGCTCTATAAGCATCCCGTTGAAGGGCATGCCATTGCCAAGCGTAATGAGATCCCGTTCTACCAACGGCAAAATCGTTATGTCCTCGGCGATTGCGGGATTTTGAACCCCGAAGATATTGAAGAATATATCGCCCGCGGCGGATATTCGGCAGCCCGGAAGGCATTCGTCGAAATGACGCCGGAGGCGGTGTGCGAAGAAATCCGTGTTGCCGGTCTTCGCGGACGCGGCGGCGGCGGTTTTCCGACAGGTCTGAAATGGCAACTGACTCTGGCACAGGCGGCCGAGAAGAAATACGTCATCTGCAACGGCGATGAAGGTGATCCGGGGGCATTTATGGATCGCAGCTTAATGGAAGGCAATCCGCACCGTGTGATCGAAGGGATGATGATTGCCGCGCGAGCCATCGGCGCCGATGAAGGGTATGTGTATGTGCGGGCAGAATATCCGTTGGCCGTGCAGCGTGTGCGCAAAGCGGTCGCCGACGCTGAACAAGCCGGCTTGCTGGGCGAAAATCTGTTCGGGTCAGGACTGGCTTTCACGCTGCACGTGATGGAAGGGGCCGGGGCATTTGTCTGCGGCGAAGAAACCGCGATGATCGCTTCTATTGAAGGTCAGCGCGGCATGCCCAGACCCAAGCCCCCCTTTCCCGCTCAGTCGGGACTGTGGGGTAAACCCACCGTCATCAACAACGTCGAGACACTGGCGACGGTGCCGCTGATCATCCGCGATGGCAGCAGCCGTTACCGCACGCTGGGAACCGAGGATTCGCCGGGCACCAAGACATTCGCCCTGACCGGCCACGTGGCCAATACCGGTTTGATCGAGGTCCCGTTTGGCACGACGCTGCGTGAGATTATCTTCGACATCGGCGGCGGCATCACGGACAAATACGGCAATCCGGACCCGAACGGGTTCAAAGCGGTGCAAATCGGCGGGCCGTCCGGCGGATGTTTGACAGATGAATATCTCGACCTGCCGCTGGACTTTGGGTCGGTAAAAAAAATCGGTGCCATGATTGGTTCCGGCGGGCTGGTGGTGATGAATCAGGATACCTGCATTGTCCAGGTGGCCCGGTTCTTTATGCAGTTTACGCAAAACGAATCCTGCGGCAAGTGTGTGCCCTGTCGGGAAGGTACAAAACAAATGCTGGCCTTGCTGGATGACATAATCGAAGGGCGTGCCGATGACACTACGCTGAGGCTGCTGGAGGATTTGGCCGAGGCGGTTCAGCTGGGCTCGCTTTGCGGGCTGGGCAAGACGGCCCCGAATCCGGTTCTAAGTACCCTGCGTTACTTTCGCGATGAATGTGAGGCCCATATCCTCCAAAAACGCTGCCCGACCGGTCAGTGCAAGGCACTGGCCAGGCCGGAAATTGTGGCCTCGCTGTGCAAAGGCTGCACGGCCTGCGTTCGCAAATGTCCGGTCGGTGCGATCAGCGGCGAACGTCGTCAGCCGCACCATCTCAACGCCAATCTTTGTATTCGATGCGGCGCGTGTGCTCAGGTATGTAAATTCAACGCCATTGTCGGAGTCTAATGATGACAGAGCAAAATACCCTTACCCTGAATGGTCGCCCGGTGGCGATCAATGGTGAAAAGAATCTGCTGGAGGTTATTCGCAAGGCGAATATCGACCTGCCAACCTTCTGCTATCATTCGGAATTGAGCATCTACGGGGCCTGTCGATTGTGTATTGTCGAGATTGAAGGCATGGGCATCCAGACCTCGTGCAGTATCGCGCCAGCCGCCGGCATGAAGGTGCGCACGCACACCGACCGGCTTCGCAAGATGCGCAGGATCTATCTGGAACTGCTGTTGGCCAATCACCACCAGAAATGCACCACTTGTGTCAAGAACAGTATGTGCAAACTGCAAGATCTGGCAGCACGGCTGGGTGTGGATCAGGTGCGCTTCAAAATGGGCGAAAATACAAAACCCATTGACAACACCAACCCGTCGCTGGTTCGCGACCCAAACAAGTGTATTCTGTGCGGCGACTGCGTACGTGCCTGCAGCGAGATTCAGGGCATCGGAGCGATCGACTTTGTCAATCGCGGCGCCGGCACCACCGTTGTTCCTGCTTTCGGCAAGCCGCTGAATCAGGTCGATTGTGTGTATTGCGGCTTGTGTGCCAGCGTGTGTCCCACCGGCGCGATTACGCCTAAACCCCAGATCGAGACGGTCTGGCAGGCCATTGGCGATTCACAAAAGACAGTCGTCGCCCAGATCGCCCCGGCAGTTCGGGTGGCGCTGGGAGAGATGTTCGGACTGGAGTCCGGCCAGGTCAGCACCGGCAAGATCGTCGCAGCCCTGAAGATGCTCGGCTTTGACAAAGTGTACGACACCAGTTACGCGGCGGATTTGACCGTGCTGGAAGAGACCACCGAGTTTTTGACGCGCAAGCAGCAAGGCAAAAAACTGCCGCAGTTTACCTCGTGCTGTCCGGCGTGGGTCAAATTCGCCGAGCAGTACCTGCCGGATTATTTGCCGAATCTGTCCAGTTGCCGCTCTCCCCAGCAAATGTTCGGGGCGTTGGCCAAACGCACACTGCCTGAGCACTTGAAGATTGAGGCTGAGAATTTATTCGTGGTCTCGATTATGCCGTGCACCGCCAAGAAGTTCGAGGCGGCCCGTCCGGAATTCAGGACCGGCCCCCATCCCGATGTTGATGCGGTGTTGACTACTCAGGAACTGGGACAGATGATTCGTCAGGCCGGAATTCGCTTTAATGACTTGACGCCCGAATCGCTCGATATGCCGATGGGCTTTAAGACCGGCGCCGGCGTTATCTTCGGTACTACCGGCGGCGTCACTGAGGCGGTGCTGCGCTATGCCGCGGAGGTGCTGACCCATGTCAAGAATGAAACCGCCGAGTTTGTCGAAGTCCGCGGGATGGAAGGCGTCCGCGAAAAAACAATCACCCTCGGCCAGGTCACATTGAAAATCGCCATCGTTCACGGTCTGAAAAATGCCCGTGACTTGGTGGAGGCGCTGCGCAGCGGCCGGGCGAACTATGATTTTGTCGAGGTGATGGCTTGTCCGGCAGGCTGTATTTCCGGTGCCGGCCAACCGGTCATGTACGACCCGAGGGGGCGGGCGTTGCGAGCTGAAGGATTGTACAATGCCGACAGAACCCTGCAACTGCATGCTCCGCAGGATAACCCGTATCTGCAGCGGTGTTACCAGGAAACCCTCGGGTCAATCGGCAGCAAACTCGCCCACGAGCTGCTGCACACACACTATCAACACCGCAAACGATTTGACGATGCCGGGTTTAGCGTAACGGACAACGGCACTGACGAAAAACTGCCGGTCAGTGTGTGCGTCGGTACGAGTTGTTATGTCCGCGGCTCTCAGAAATTGCTGGAACAGATCCTGAGCTTTGTAAAGGAAAACGGCCTGGACGACAGCGTGGATGTGCGGGCGACGTTCTGTTTCGAGCAGTGCGATCGCGGCCCGACCGTACGCATCGGCCGAATGGTTCTGAACAAATGCACGTTTGAGCAAGTCCGCTTTGAGTTGCAAAAGCAAACGGCACTGGTCTAACTTGCAGCCATCCTCGTGGGGTGAACACGATGAGCACGGAGCATTCAACTATGGAATTCGGACAAAGCCGCAATCAGATTGTCTTTAGCAACCGCGCACGATGCCGGGACTGCTATCGCTGCGTTCGCGTCTGTCCGGTCCAGGCTATCGGCATTCGCGACGGCCAGGCTTACGTCGATCAGCGGCGATGCATTGCGTGCGGGACGTGCATTCGCCAATGTCCTCAAAAGGCCAAGAGCTATCGCAAAGACCTGGCCGAGGCGATGGACTCTGTGCGCAGCGGTCGGACGGCCGTAAGTCTGGCGCCGTCGTTTGCGTGTTTGTTTGAGGAGTGGCAGATTCGCCGGCTCCCTTCGGCCCTGCGAAAGCTGGGATTTGGCTATGTTGCTGAGGCTGCCGTGGGGGCCGAATGGGCAGCCGTTCAGACCGCCCGCCATGTCAGGCAGCATCCCGGCCGGTTGTCGATTGTCTCGGCCTGTCCGGCGGTTGTGCAGTATATACAACGTTATCGGCCTGAATTGTGCGGGCATATTGTTCCGGTCGCCTCACCGATGCGCGCGCATGGACGAGCCCTGAAGGCCAAACTGGGAGCTGATGTTAAAGTCGTCTTTATCGGGCCGTGTGTCGCCAAAAAGACAGAATTGCAGGGCGACGGCGAACCGGCGGTGGACCTTGTGCTGACATTTGAAGAACTGTTTGAATGGTTCAATGCCGCCGGGATTCAATTGGCTGACTTCGAAGAAAGCGACTTTGACGAGCGCCCCCCCAAAACGGCCCGCCTGTATCCGCTGGAAGGCGGCTGCCTGAAAACCGCTGCGCTGCCGGTGGACTACTGCGAAACCAAACACATTACCGTCAGCGGCATCGAGGCGATTTGTGATGTCCTGGACGCGGCCGCAACGGCAGAAGAAGGCTGTGTGGTAGAGCCGCTGTTTTGTGCTCAGGGCTGCATCAACGGCCCGGTCATTGGTTGTGAAAAAACGCTGTTTGAGCGAAAATGCGCCATTTTGCGTTATTACAATGCCTCAGAAGAAGGCCCCGTCTGCGACCCGCCGGTGGACCTTGGCCAAACGTTTGTCGCGGATCATATCGATCAGACGCCTGTCACGGAAGAGCAGATTCGCCGCATTCTGGAAAAAACGGGTAAACAAAACCCTGAAGACCAGCTAAACTGCGGGGCGTGCGGCTACTCGACCTGTCGTCAGCAGGCCATGGCGGTATTGCGACAGATGGCCGAACCGGAAATGTGCGTCTCGTGGGTACGCCGGCTGGCCGAGCGGCAAACCGATCGTATCATTGAAACCAGCCCCAACGGCATTATCACACTCGATGAACATCTGACGATTTTGCATGTCAATTCGTCGTTCAAGCGGCTGTTTATGTGCACCGACGCAGTCTGCGGCAAGCCCATCTCGTATCTGATGGATCCTGCACCGTTCCAAACAGTCGCTTCCGGCCGACAGGAATTGTTTGAAGCGACAATAGAGCATGAAAAATACAATCTCATCTGCCGTGAGATTATTTACGCCCTTCAGCCGGAAGGTCAGATCGTAGGCATTTTTGTCAATCTGACGCGGGCAGTGCACAACAAGCGACAATTCGACCAACTGCAGGCACAAACCCTCGAGCAGGCGCAGACCCTGTTGCGTCATCAGGTCGATATGGCCGGCAAGATCGCCGAATATTTGGGCAAAAGCACTGCCGAAAGCGAAAAATTGCTGGTCAATTTGATGCAAATCGCCCGCAACAGCACAGATAAGAACACGGACCACGGCCCATGGCAGAGCGCTATTTACACTTCGAAGTAGCTATTGAGCAGCGCCCTAAACAGGGGCGTCTGGCCTGCGGTGATGTGGCCTCGGTGATGCGTACCGAGTCGGAAACCACCGTCATCGTCGCCGACGGCATCGGTTCCGGCACCTCGGCCCACGTGGCCGCGACCCTGTGCAAGTCGCGTTTTGAGCAATTGCTGGACGGCGGCTTTTCGCTGCGTCAGGCATTCGTCAGGATT
>JAAYQH010000155.1 GCA_012519365.1 Planctomycetota bacterium
AGTTGTTCCGTCGTGGTATGCATCGGTAAATCGATCTCCAGCCGGTCTCCATTTTGCCATAATCGTTCGATAGATACATACGATGAAGGTTTGGATTGGGCTAGCCAGCTTCGGCCGTTCAGCGTCAATCGCAGTTGTCCGGCTTGAACCCACTGGGGATGACGCACCTTAAGCGTAAATCGCTTTGGAGAATCGGTCAACACCGTTAACATCGTCTTGGCCTGTTCCGGAAACGATGTATCCTGACGGATGTGAACGCCGTTTTCCCGCCACTTTAACTCAGAGGCTATAAATAAATTCACATACAGTTCATCATCCTGATGACTGTAGATAAAGGCGCCGTATTTGCCATGATTTTCCATCCCCGAACCGACACAGCACCACATCGCGGCATTGGGTTTCGAATAGACCCGATAATGGCGCGGCCTCAGCGGCGTAAAATAGACATATCCGCCGTGTTCGGAGTGCTGACTGGACAAAATATGATTGTACAACGCCCGCTCATAGTAGTCGGCATATCGGGCCTGAGGCTGCATCCGGTGAAGACCCTCGGTTAGCTTCAGCATATTGTACGTGTTGCAGGTTTCCGGCCCTTGCCGCTCTTCAATCATTTCCATCGCCGAATGGGCACTGGGAAAGTGCTCGCGTCGACTATTGCCGCCAAAGGCAACGGTACGGTTTTCAACGACGGTGTGCCAGAAAAACGCGGCCGCTTTGGCATACTGCTGACCCCCACCGCATTCGGCAATCCGCTGAAAGCCGACAGCCTTGGGTACTTGCGTGTTGGCATGCATATTATCCAGAATATCCCGGCCGCCAGCCATTGGGTCAAGCAACTGTCGATGTGAAAAACGCTTAGCCAGATCGAGGTATTTTTTTTCGCCAGTCATTTGGTACACATTGGCCAGCACTTCATTCATCCCACCATGCTCAGCAACCAGCATCGATTGCATCTGTTCATCGCTTAAGTCGGAGACAAGCCGGCCGCACCAGTCGCACAAGTCCACCAGCATCCGACGCGCCTGCTCACTGCCGGTATAGTCCCATGCGTCGTACAGCCCAGCAAAGATTTTGTGCAGGTTGTACCACGGCACCCAGCCGCCGTTGAGACCAAACGCATTGGCTCGGATATCTCCTCTCGCGATTTCTGACCAAATTCGCGGGCCGTCCGGAACACCGCCGATGTAGCCATTCCCGTGCGCGGTCTGACAGGCCTCCAATTCGTCAAGCATATAAGCCAATCGTTCTTTAGCTGCGCTGTCCCCCCGTGCAGCATACATCGCCATCGCCGACAGATAATGTCCGCCGATATGCCCATCCAGTCCAGCCCAGTTGGGATACAACCGCCCCTTTGGTGTCAACCCGGCCTCTTTCAGAAATGGCGCCAGAAGACGATCTACATCATACTGCAATAGATGCTCCAGATTTAAATCCTGGGCATGCTTAAAAGGACCCTCCAATAGGCGTACCTGATCCAGCGGAAATGAACGAGCGGCAAAAGCCATTGCCGACAACAAACTGAACCCCGCCACCACCATCGCTTTAAGGGGGTTGCTGCTACGCATGTGTTTTCCTTTCCTGTTTTGTGGGAAACTACAGCCGTTTCCCAAAAAGAATTTCAACTTTTTTGGTTCAATTCCAAAAATTGATCGTCTGCAGACATAAAAAAAGGATTTATCGCGTTTTGGACACCGGCATCGTGGTGTCATTGAGCGCTCTGTATAATAATCGCATATCTCGTTGGAGGCAAGTCAGTAATATTCGATGCCCCAATGATCGGCCAGCCGGCGGGCTTCGGCGGCGCTTAAGTGGACGACGGCGCCGTGTTTGGGCCGTTCAAAATTGGTGCCCTTCATAACACCCCGATTGAAATGGCCCAGGTTGGTGAAGGTTTGAAAGTCAGAGGTCTCGCTGAAGCCCATATTATTCGGCTGGGCTCGATAGACGTCATACATCAGCACCCAGGTCTCCTGACCGATGCGCTTCCAAAGATTGGGCGCTTCACAGGACACACGCTCCGGATCCACCCAGTCCGCCCGATAGACGTATCCTGAATTGATCGCGTCGGAAACCGCGTGCTTGATGCCGGCTCGGCCGTCGTGCGGAACATAAAACAGATGGTATTGATCTCCGACACGTGTGATATCCCCATCGATGTAGGAAACGTCTTTCGGGTATTCAAACAACAATTCTGGGTAGGTTTCCATCCGTGTAAAATCATCGTTCATGTAGGTATAGTAGATCCGGTTCAGATCATTGCCAAAGCGCATTGAATAATACAGCATCATTTTGTCTTTATCGGGGTCGTAGAGGGCCTGCGGTGCCCAGGCACAGCCGATATTTTCCAATCCGTCAAAGGCTTTATCCACGCGCAGGTTGGTCCGTGACCAATTGATCAAATCAGTGGATTTCATCAGCACCAGGGCGCGATTATTGCCCCAGCCGTAGTTGCTGCCCGGACGCTCCCATTCGGTGTCGCGATAGCCAGCCCGCTGACCATAAATATGCAGGTCGGTCATGACCAGGTAAAACATCCCGTCCGGCCCGCGTGAAATATGCGGGTCTCGGACGCCCTTCTGCAAAGCGATTGCATGGCCTTCAAACACAGGCTGTCCATTATTGACATCGGTAAAACTGTAGCCGTCGGAGCTGAGCGCCATATATACACCATGCGTTTCGTCTTTGAAATAGACCATTAGATACGCGGCCATGTCCTTTTCTGTTGGCACAGGATTGGCTTGTTTTATTGCCTTCGCCGGGTCAGGCTCAACTGGGCCAACACCTTCGGATGTTTGGACAACCCGTTTCAGGGTACCGTCATCGTTATAGTAGAGATAGTCGATACAGACCGACCGGCGGTTGCCTCCGCCGTAGGTGCGCAGCAGTTTGCCTGCACCGTCATACAAATGCTGCAGAGCGCCGTTATGGTAAAAAAAGTAATCCCGACCCTTGAAATGGATGATGCCCTGATGAATTGTGGTACTGTTGCCGGCCACCTCGGCCAGAACCCCCTTGTATTCCCAGGGACCAATAATGCGGGTTGACATGGAATAGGCTGTTTTCTCCGGGAAGCCCTGGGCATAGGTCAAGTAATAAAAGCCACCCCGCTTATGAATCCACGGCGCTTCGGTGTAGCCTTTGACTTGCTCAGCTGGAATCGCATGAATCTTCCCGTCCAGCTCAATCAGGTTGGGTTTCAATTTGGCCCAGTAGCACGTTTCATTGCCCCAGAAAAGATAGGTGACCCCATCGGTATCCGTAAAAACAGCAGGGTCGATATCCTCCCATCCATGATTGCGTCTGTCCGGGGTCATATCGGCAGTAATCAACGGTTTGCCGATGGCGTCCCTGAACGTACCTGTTGGCGAATCCGAAACCGCAACCCCGATTCCCATCGCGCGGGGCCTGAGGCCCGTACTCACAAAAAAGTAATATTTGTCATCCTTCTCTGTAACATGTGCCGCATACGCCTTGCCACTGGACCAGGAAAAGTCAGCAGGCTTTAACGGCGAACCATGCGATACCCAGTCTGCCATATTCGTCGAGGAATAGACTAGCCAGCGGTTCAATCGATATCCATCTTGGTCCCGTACGGCCTCGTCCTGCCCGACGTAGAGGTAGACCGTATCGCCCACAACAAGCGGAGCCGGATCAGCCGTAAACACATTAGTGATGATCGGGTTCGCTGCGAACAGCTTGCAAGAAAGAGCCAGTAGAACGAGAAGTCTTACATTCATGAAGATTTCCTTTCACTGATGATTCCACCCTGCTCCTACAGTTCGTTCTGTAAGAATGTTCTTAGTTGGCTTGATTTCGAATGCGGATCACGCTCAGCGAATACGGCGGAACCTCGTATTCAAAAACATCGGACACATTAATCTCAGAGACGCGCGGCAGCACCGCCGGTTCACGGCCGAGCCGATTTTCCGCCATCGGGTCACCCGACAGAACCGTACAGACGGCTGTAGAAGCAACCGTCCCGATGGATCGTAAATCCACCGTCGCCATAGTCGGTGTGTCGGCCTTGCTGACCAGTTTGACAATAATATCGCCGGTTGCGGCCTCCCGCACGGTCGATACTGCCCAATCTGCTGTCCCTTCAAACCCGGTGTCGGTCATATCAATGATCAGCCGTTCGTCAAGGTAGCAACGAATACGTTGGCCGGCTGCCTCAATTTTTATCTCATACCACCGATTCGGTTCAATACGGCCCTGCACAGACGGACCAACGGTGATTCGACCGCCGTCAATAGTTTTTTCGATTTGATGTCGCGTGTTGTTCCAGCCGCCCAGGTTCAGCCAATAATAATTGTCACTATCGATAACCCCGAATCCAATAAGAAACCCTTCGGCTCCGCTGGTTTTCATTGCTCGCAGGGTAATGGTGTAGTTGGAATGATCGTCGTCAAATTCGATCCGCGACAACGCCGGCGTTTGATCGGAACGCTGGACATAGACGCCATTTTCCACTTGCCACTGGCCGGATAGAGGCCTCCAGCCGTTCGCCGCCATATCAAACGACTCTTCCAGCACCGGCCCGCCGGCATTGACGACTTTGACGGTGTCAAACTTGGCCTGCGTATTCCAGGTACCCAGAAGCACACCATTGCGAGGAGGTGCCTCGTTGGAAACATCCGGTGTCTGTCCGATTTCAAGGGTGGTCGGCAAGTAAAAATTCCCCGCATTGGTACTAAACAACTTTTGTACTTCATAGTTTATCGTGGGTGCTATCTCGGTATTGGTAAAGTAAATCAAATCCGGATTCCACTGTGTAAATCCAACCTTGCCGAACAGCGGGGCATAACAGGCCATCTGGACAATGTCGCCATTACGCTCAAACCCGGTCATCATCGCTGCCTCAGCCAGCGCCGACCGCAGGGTCGTCCGCCGTTCCACATCATGGGCGGCATACTCACTGACAAAAACTTTTGCTTTGCTGCGGTCATAGTTGTCATAGCGATTCAGATTGGCCCAAAACCAATACGGCGGCCGGTAATAATGCTCGCAGATCATCTCGATGTTATGCTTTTTGGCAAAGGCCCAGCCGATTTCAAACTCCCGCCCATCCGGTGCCGGTCCCACATTACCGATGACCTTAATTTCCGGATGTTTGGCTTTGACCGCATCGTAAATCATCTTAAACCGCTCCTGAAAAACCGGCGTCTGGGCGTCTTCATTGCCCACCGCCAGATATTCAAGACCAAATGGCTCTGGGTGACCGGCTTGTGCGCGTTTTGCCCCCCACGTTGAGGCAGCCGGCCCGTTGGCCCACTCAATCAGATCAAAAATCTCCTGAATATAGTCATTCATTTGCTCCATCGGAATGCCCTGTTGGCCTCGCGGCACCAAATTCAGGTAATTGCCGGAATTCTGACAGCACACCCCCGCCGGAACCACCGGCACCGGCTTGGCACCGATATCCTCGCAAAACTGGAAATATTCAAAATACCCCAGCCCCAGCGACTGGTGATAGCGCCAGATGTTGCGTTTTGCTTTTCGCTGTTCAACCGGCCCAATAGTCTCTTTCCAGCGATACATATTTTCC
>JAAYQH010000156.1 GCA_012519365.1 Planctomycetota bacterium
CCGCCGATCGCGCCAATGATACCTATGAGGACGATGCGGCGGTGCCGGGTGCTGATGGGCCGACTCTGAGTCTGACCGAGGTGTCGGTTGATGACGAAGGATTTTATTATTGCAAGGTGTCCAATCCCTCTGCGGCATATTCTGAGGTTGCGTCACTGGGGATTAAGCGCAAACTGGCACACTGGACACTGAACAAGAGCGACTATGATGCCGTTAATGAGCTTTATCTCGACACAGCGGGCGGGTATCACGCTGCTGTTGCGGTTGCCGGTAGTGTACCGGTATTTGTAGAGGGAGCGGCCGCTGCGGTTTCTGAAGGGGCGGTTGCTTTTGATCCGAATACCCGCGGCGTAGTCAGCGTGCTGAATCCATCGGAGTTTACCGAGCAGATGACGCTCAGTGCCTGGGTCAAGTGGGACGGCAGCCCGCTGGGCGAATTCGGCAATATTATTCTGCAAAAAGGCCCTGCCTGGGAGACCCTGATGTGGACGTGGAAACTGCGTCAAACCGGCGACGGTCGGGCCGGCGTGAGGTTTTATAACAATTTCGGGTATTCCGCTCAAACGGACAATTTGATTGAAAAAGACGTATGGTCCCATGTCTGCGTAACATGGGACGGTCTTGCCGCTCGCGTGTACATTAACGGGATATTGGCTGCGGCCGATATGACCGGCGAACTGGGGCCTGATACACGGGGCGATCTGTTGATTACAGGTGCCGACGATTTCCCCGGGGCGCTTGATGAAGTGCGAATTTACAATACGGCCTTTGATCCGGTGGAAGTGGCGTATTTGTATGTTGATGTCAGCGGTGTGTCGGTGTGTCTGAATCCGAACGACCCGGTTCTTCAGGTTTATGACTTCAATAATGACTGTGTGGTAAATTTGTCGGACGTTGCGGAAATGGCATCGCACTGGATGGAGTGTTATCAGGTGCCTGACTGCATTGAACGACCGACTTTGTAATGGTATCGGAATGGTGTAAGTCTGCGCGGGGCGGCTGTTGATTGTTGAGGCCGTCCCGCGACTTGTAATGGGCTGCGAACGAAAACAGGGTCCAGCAATCGTACTCTAATGAAAATTCAACGATGGGGGTATCATGGGTTACCTGTCGGCATACAGACGGAAACACCGTTACTTTTTTCAAGAAAGCCTGTTCTTGAGTGGTATGTTGTATTTGGTCAGTGGCACGCTTGCTTTTGGCGTTCAGAGCCGATTGGCTTATCTCGGTGATGACGGGATCCTGACGTACGGTCTTTACGCCAATGAGGGCGAAACAGCAGTTGTCAATCGGCTTGCGGAATTTTCTGTGTGCGGCTACAGAGGCGGCGGTGTTGCCATTGCGGATGTACCGGTAAGCGTAACCGTCCGGCCGCAGTCCGGCGACGATACCAAGCAGATTCAAAACGCCATCGATACTGTCTCGTCCTATCCGCCCGACGCCGACGGCTTTCGGGGGGCGGTGCTGCTTAAGGCAGGACGCTATCAGGTTTCCTCATCGCTGCGCATTGGGTCGAGCGGAGTGGTGCTGCGCGGCGAAGGACAGGATAGTCTGGGGACGGTGCTGGAGGCCGTTACGCCGTCAGACTATGATGTTATTGTTCTCGGCAGCGGAAGCGGCAGTTACGGCGTGCAAAGCGGTACAATACGTGCCATTACCACGGCGTATGTCCCTGCC
>JAAYQH010000157.1 GCA_012519365.1 Planctomycetota bacterium
CCATCGGACAGCCGACCGATTGTCCTGTGCTGGCTGCGTGTATGTCCCTGGCCGCCGGTCAGCCGGCCTATCTTGCGATTAAACGCATTGGCCAATCAGAGGCGCCCTTCGCGGCCGATGCCCTGCCTGAGATGTTTGCCGCTTGCCAAGAACACCGCAAAGCCATCGCCGAACGAGTCGTTGTGCAAACGCCCGATCCGTACATCAACGCCGCGGTGGGGGCATTGTGCGTGGCTGCCGACGCGCTCTGGGATCAGCAGCAAGGCTCGGTCATGCACGGCGCGGTGGCATGGCGGTCGGCCTATCCCGGTTGGCGCGGGCCCTATGCCAACGATGCCCTTGGCTGGCACGACCGCTCCCGCAGCCATCTGACTGTATGGGCTCGGCGGCAGAACACCAATCCCGTTCCTGACAAAGTCCTCGGCCCTGACCCAGCGGCCAACTACGCCCGAAGCCATCCGTCCAAACAGACCAACGGCGACATCTGCGGCAAGCATTATGATATGAATCTGATTTATATGGATACACTGCTGCGGCATTTGTTCTGGACGGGCGATCTGGAGCTGGCCGAGCGGCTCTGGCCGGTCATCGAACGGCACATCGCATGGGAGCAGCGGCTGTTTCGCCGTCCATTCGGCCCGGACAAGCTGCCGTTGTATGAGGCCTACGCCGCGATCTGGGCCAGCGACGATATGCAGTTCAACGGCGGGGGGGTTGCTTATACCTCGGCGTATAATGCGTATCATTTTCGCTGGTTTGCAGAACTGGCCGAACGGCTGGGCAAAAATCCCGAACCGTTTAGGCACGAAGCCGAATTGATCAACAAGGCGATGCAGCGGTATTTATGGCTGGCCGATCTCGGCTGGTACGCCGAATACAAAGACCTGCTCGGTCTGCAGCAGGCTCATCCGGCCGCGGGGCTGTGGTCGTTCTACCATACGATCGATTCGGAGATGGCCGATTCCTTTCAGGCCTGGCAGATGACCCGCTGCATTGATACGCAGATCGCGCATATTCCCATTCACGGCGAGGATATTCCCAAAGGCCGTTTTTTTACGCTGCCGACATCCAACTGGATGCCCTATACCTATTCGACCAACAATGTCGTTATGGCGGAAGTTGCCCATACTGCACTGGCCTATTGGCAGGCCGGACGCGTCGAGAAGGCCTTCAGTCTGTTCAAAGGGGCGGTGCTGGACGGGATGTATATGGGGCTGTGTCCCGGCAATGCGGGAATGACGACGTATTTTGATGCGGCCCGCGGCGAGGCGCAGCGGGATTTCGGCGATGCGGTCGGGGCGCTGTCCCGCGCCGTCATTGAGGGATTGTTCGGCATTCGCCCGGATCTGCTGAACGGTCAACTGACCGTCGAGCCGGGTTTTCCACCATGGGAATCGGCACGAATTGTGCATCCCAATATCGAGTTTGCCTATTTCCAAAAAGCACATGTGAGTACCTACACGGTAAAACCGAACTTTAGCAGGTCGGTAGCGCTGCGGCTGATTGTACCGGCGCGGACGGTGGAGATTGAGCGTCTCACGGTCAACGGCAAGATCGCCGAATGGAATCCGGTTGGACGGGCCGTCGGCGGACCGCGGATTGAGGTGCGGTGCGAACCGGCTGATGTGTACGAGGTGGAGATTGTCTGGGCAGGCGAGCAACAGGCACACATTTCCGGCCCTCAGGTTGTCGCGGCGGGAGGGCGGCTGCGTGCCGCCGGGAAAGCCGAGCTGGCTGGCGTAAAAGATCCTCAGAACGCATTGAAAGATATACGGCTGCTCAAGGATGTCCGGTTATTGCCGTGCGTTGTGGAAGCGACGGCGGCGGGGGCGATGGGCCATCGCACGGCC
>JAAYQH010000158.1 GCA_012519365.1 Planctomycetota bacterium
ATCCGTATACGGGATGGACAGGTAAAGCAAGCCGCTGCCTGCGGTGATGGGCCGGTTGATGCGGCCTATGAGGCGATTCGTCTGGCTACGGGGCAAACCCCCGAGCTGGAGAATTACTCGATGCGAGCCATCACCGGCGGCAAAGAGGCGATGGGCGAAGCGACCGTGCGGATCAAAGACGCCAACAGACGTACCTATATCGGCCGAGGGGTGTCCACCGACATTGTCGAAGCCAGCGCCAAGGCCTATCTGGACGCGATCAACCGGATGACAGCCTGTGCCGGCGCTTGTAAAGGAGAAAAAGCAGCCCTGTAGAAAAAGCAAATATCAGCCATAAAAAAACAAAATGACCGATTAAAGTCAAAGCGGTCTTCGGCTCAGCACGTTCTGCGGCAACGGAATCTTTTTGAATTGTACAGGTCATTTTGCTGTTTACTTTTTGATATTTGAAGCGATGTTTATTTCATTTTTGGAAGGTCTTTGTCAATGAAGATGACGATCACGGAAAAGATTTTTGCTCGTGCGGCCGGTAAGACATCGGTCAAAGCGGGCGATTTGGTCAATGCGAAGATAGACGTGGTGATGTGCCATGATGTAACGACGCCGCCGGCGATTTCGATGCTTAAGGAACACGGCATCGATCGCGTGTTCGACCCGGACAAAATCGTCGTGACGCCGGATCACTTTCAGCCGGCCAAAGACATCAAAAGTGCCGAACTGCACAAGCGGCTGGACATGTGGGCACGCGAAAAAGGCATTACGTATTACTACAAACTCGGCCGGGCGGGCGTCTGCCATGCACTGCTGCCCGAGCAGGGGCATATCCGTCCCGGCGAGGTGATTGTCGGCGGCGACAGCCACACCTGCACGTATGGCGCGTTCGGTGCCTTCTCGACAGGGATCGGCTCGACCGACCTGGCCGCGGCCATTGCGACGGGGACTTTGTGGTTCAAGGTTCCGGCCTCGATGAAGTTTACATTAACCGGCTCGCTGCTGTTGGGCGTCTACAGTAAAGATGTGATTCTTGAGGTGATTCGCCGTATCGGCACCGACGGAGCCTTGTATAAGGCCATGGAGTTTGTCGGGCCGGCGCTGAAGAGTATGTCGATGGAGGCGCGGATGACCATGACCAATATGGCTATTGAAGCCGGCGGCAAGAGCGGCATTATCGGCGTCGATGACACGACCCGGACCTATCTGGCCGGTCGGCTCAAAGGCAAGACCGACTATACCGTCTTTGAATCCGACCCCGAGGCGGCGTATGTGTACAAAGACACCATCGATTGTTCAGCCCTTGAGCCAATGGTGGCGCTGCCGCATCTGCCCAGCAACGGCCAGCCCATCAGTCTGTGCGCGGGGCTGGCGATGGATCAGTGCTATATCGGAAGCTGCACCAACGGACGCATCGAGGATTTGCGGGTGGCCGCGTCGATTCTGAAGGGCAAACAGGTCAAGATTCGCACCATTGTCGTGCCGGCCACGCCGGAGGTTTGGAAACAGATGGTGGACGAAGGCCTGGCCGAGATTTTCTACGATGCCGGCTGTGTGATCAGCGCCCCGACCTGCGGGGCGTGTCTGGGCGGTTTTATGGGCATTCTGGCCGCCGGTGAAAAGTGCATCAGCACGACCAATCGGAACTTTGTCGGCCGAATGGGCAGCCCCAAAAGTGAGGTGTACCTGGCCAGTCCCGCCACCGCTGCGGCCTCCGCGGTGGAAGGGAAATTGGCAGATTGCAGAAACTACTTATAGGGACTTACAGGGGACTGCGAAACTCGAATCTGGGAAATCCGAAACAAATTCCAATGTTCGATTCCCAAAAAAATAAAACACGATGACGGGCAAGAACGGGCATATCACGTTGCAAAAAGCGTTCGAGATTTTGTGATGAGAATTACGATCAGCTGAAAAAACCAAAGCCGCAAGATACCGGCTCCGATTGCTGCTTGTCATTGAGAATGCAGCAATTCACGAAGGTCGTGTTTGGACAAACGAAGCAATGGAACTGACAGCTATTTTCGGCGTCATGCTGCGTAAAAGTGAATAAGATTTGAAAATTGCAGTTTGAAATTTGAATTTGTGTTGTGTTTCGAAATTCGGATTTCGTATTTTACGTCAAATGGGAGTTTTTATGGCAAAAGCACATGTGTATCAACGGGATCATGTGAATACCGATGAGATTATTCCGGCGCGGTATTTGAATACTGACGATGCG
>JAAYQH010000159.1 GCA_012519365.1 Planctomycetota bacterium
ATCAAATGCGTCCACATTGCCGGAACCAAGGGCAAAGGCTCCACCGCCACGATGCTGTCCAAAATGATGGAGGCCAACGGCTACAAGGTCGGGCTTTACACCTCCCCGCACGTGACCAGTCTGCATGAGCGGATCGTGGTCAATTCGCGGATGATCACGCGAAAAGAGTTTCTCGATTTGCTGAATCGGGTACATCCTGTCCTCAAAAAAACAGACGGGCAGGACGATCGGCCGACCTTTTTTGAAATCCTCACGGCCATTGCGTTTCTGCATTTCTGCGATCATCAAGTGGATATCGCCATTATCGAAACCGGCTTGGGCGGACGGCTGGACAGCACCAACGTCATTACCCCGGAGGTCGTCGGCATCACCAGCATCAGTATCGACCACCAGAATCTGCTGGGCAACACCCTCGACAGCATCGCCGAAGAAAAAGCCGGCGTCATGAAAAAGGGCATTCCGGTGGTCACCGTCGAGCAGGATCCGGCCGCGATGAAAATCCTCAAAAAACACGCCGCCAGCCTCAAGGCGCCGCTGGTTGTGACGGGCAAAGACCTTGACTTTTCCTATCGGTTCGAGTCGTCTCGCGAACACGGCCCGCACACCCGGATATGCCTGACTACGCCGACCAGCCGCTTTGAGCATTTGCGGGTTCCGCTACCGGGCGAGCATCAGGCGATCAATTGCGGCCTGGCCCTGGCGATGTTGGATCGGCTCAAGGCCCAAGGGTACAAAATTGACGACGAAAAAGCCGTAACCGGCCTGAACGCCGTATCGATGATTGGACGGATGGAGATGCTCTGTCCTGATCCGCGAATTCTCGTCGATGGGGCCCATAACGCCGCAAGCATTCGCGCCTTGATCCAGGCCATCGGACAGCATATTCCGTATGATTCATTGATCTTTATCTTCGGCTGCAACGCCGACAAAGATGTACGGGGAATGCTCAACGAACTGCAATACGGCGCCGATAAAGTCATTTTTACCCGAAGCAATTCCCCCAAAGCCGTCTTCCCGACGGATTTGGCCGAGATGTACACCGACATCTGCAGCAAGATGTGCCAAACCGCGATGACGCTGCGAGAGGCCCTGCGCATCGCGCGCAGCGCGGTCACACGCGAAGATTTAATCTGCGTAACCGGCAGTTTCTATCTGGTCGGCCAGGCCAGAGATTTGTTCGCCCCTGCCAATGCAGCGAACAACACGCCTTAACATACGTATAGGTAGCAAAATCGGCGTTTGAAAGGGGTAAAACCACACTACGCCCCTAAAAAAATAAAATTATTGTTGATTATTTACGACGGGGTGATACACTTTGCTGTGAGCCGTTTGTTAAGGTCTGATAAAAATTTGGTAAGTAAATAAGGCGAAACGTAAGGAAAACATTGTTTTTTGAAAGGAGATCGAAAATGAGAAAAGTATTGGCAATGGTGGTACTGTGTGGATTGGTTCCCGCAGCAAGCGCCGTGGATGTGTTTGGCACAGACCTCGGCGTCACGGTGGACGTAACATTCATGAGCAAGTACATCTGGCGTGGTTTTGATCGGTTTGACGACAAAGCCGCATGGCAGCCCAGCGTGGACTTTGATCTGGGCGGCGGCTTTGGCGCCAGCGTGTGGGCATCGTATGCCGGCTCCAGCGGTGCTGTCGACGCGACCGAGTACAACTACACCGTGTACTACGGCAACAGCATCTTCGAGGACTGCTTTAAGACCGATTACACCGTCGGATGGCGGTACTATGACTTTATCGACCGTCCCTCAAAGGGTGTCGTGGATAAAGTCGGTGCCGATCTTCAGGAAGTCTTTGTCGAAACCGAAATGCCCCAATTGGTCGGCTATGGCATCGTCCCCCACATCAACTACTACTATCTGTGGAAAGCCCAGAGCGGCGGCGGTGTGAATGTGCCGAGCGGCTCGATCATTGCGCTGGGGTTCGATTACAACTTCACGCTGCAGCAAGCCCCCGATTTCCCGATGACCTTCATGTGGGATATTGTGTATAACGACGGCGTGGGGTATGACAAGACTGTAGACAACGACTGGTCGCATATGCTGTGGGGTCTGAAAACAGAATTCGCTTGCCCCGTCACCGGCGGCAAAATCACCCCGGCCGTGTATTTCCAGAATTCGTTTGAAAGCACGGTCAACAATGAAGACGAGCTGTTTGCCGGTATTTCGTACAGCCTGAGCTTCTAAGTATTGACCTGTTGCCTTAACAACACCAAAAGCCGGCCCCGTAAGGAGCCGGCTTTTTTTATGCCTGCGCTTCACCCGCCGCTCACAACTGTCATGACCATCCTGCCCATGTGTGTTTTGGATAACAAGCTCATCTGCTCATAGGACGGTGCAGATCAAGGACTGTCACTCCACACTTAAGCCCGTTGCTGCGGCGCTTATCGGCGCCGCGGCTTCCTGAATTCACGAGGCCCAGTCGCCCCAAAAATTCGTATTGCCAAAAGGCTTGCCCACCGTGCGGTGTTCAGCGTCGGATACGACAAAGGGCCTGAAGACCGGACAACACCGTTGCCAGCACCATCAAAAGATAAGTGACCAGGGTAAACCAATCGCCCCACGGACGCGAGACAAACGCCCAGCCGATCAGCACCGTGCCGATGCCGAACGATTGCAAAAACATCTTGATCTTGCCGTAGATAACAGCCCCGAAATTGATACCATGCGCCTCGGCAAGCTGTCGAATGGTCTGTACCAGCACCTCCCGAGCCAACAGAATAAACGCCGTGCCCCAGCGAATCAGCGCCAGCGTCATCTCGGAAAATCCCAAAGTGGCCAGACGCGGCTGCCCGACAATCGCAAAGCACAAAAACGCCCCGCACACCAGAATCTTGTCGGCAAGGGGATCGACCATCCG
>JAAYQH010000160.1 GCA_012519365.1 Planctomycetota bacterium
CCCCGGCACACGCAGCAGCGTCTGGCGGTCAGCGCGGTTGATGTTCACCGGGAAAAACTCCGGATGGAGCTGCGCCCAGGCCTCTTTCGGGTCTTTATCCAGCGGCAGCTGGCCATTGGCGTCAAACGGAATCTCCCCATCGTGGAAGCCGTATTTACGCATCAAAAAATCGACCTGATAGAGCCGGTGTTCCCGGGTCAGAGGGTCAACCCCGCTCAGCGCCCGTTCGCCGGGCAAGGTCGGATCGCCCAGCCCGCCCTGATAGGCGCTGAAATAGACGCGATGTAGCCGAAGACGATGATACAGTCCCTCCATATACCGCACAATTCGACGGTCGCTCTCTCCGGCGGCCCCGACAATAAACTGGGTGGTCTGATGCACCTGCCGACGAAAGGCATTGGGTGACTGGGTCAGTTGGCTGATGTGTTTGATCGGCTCAATAATATCCCGCAAAAAGTCTTTTTTGGACGAAACTTGGGCCAGAAAATCCGCGCCCGGCGTTTCAATGTTCAGCGAAACCGCCGAGGCCAATCGCACAGCCTCTTCAATAGCCGCGAAACTGGCGCCGGGAATGATTTTCAGGTGGATATAGCCGCGAAAACGATAGCGACTTCGCAGCAGACAGGCAATGGCATTGATGCGTTCCATCGTAGCATCAGGCGTACCAATCACGCCTGAACTGACAAAAATGCCAAAAACCTTTCCCTGCGTATAATAATCCCAAAACACCCGCGCGGTCTCTTCAGCCTGCAGGCTGCACCGGCGAATGTCCCGATCCTGCCGCAACGGGCAGTATTTGCAGTCGTTGCTGCAAACATTGGACAGCAAAATCTTAAACAGGCTGGCCCGCCCGCCTTCGGGCAGCGTGACCGGATAAATCCAGTTGCCCTCCTCGCCGCGCCGTCGGTGCTCGTCCTTGACCGACCCACATGCACAGGCCAGGTCATACTGAGCATCAGCGCTGAGAATCCGCAGTTTCTCAAACGTATCAGGTTGGCTAAGAATCGCGGTCATACAGTTATAATAGACACATCCGCCCCCAAATGCAAGAGGCCGCGGGTGTCCCTTGTCCGCTTTTGAGAGGAACGAACCTCCGGGATCGCCTCATCCGCCTGCCCGGGGCAGTATGACAGCTTCCTTACACCCCAAAACAGGTATTAACCCCCTTGGCCGCCCGAATAAGAGGGTGATTTTTCGGAACTGTCTTGATGCGTCCGGCGACCTGGTGAAGGGGGACGCTGTCTTGTTTGCCGTTTCGCAGGACAACCAAACGATTGATCTGCCCGTTCATCAGCATTTCGACAGCTTGATGGCCAAACTGCGTAGCCAGCGTGCGATCCAGAGCAGTGGGCGTTCCGCCGCGCTGGACATGGCCCAGTATCACCGCCCGACACGACAGACCGGTCCGTTCTTCCAACTGTTCGGCCAGAACCGAACCGATACCGCCCAGACGAATCGGGTCGGGACTGTCTTTGAGAACTTTGGCCACGAACGGTTTGCCGCCTTTGGGTTTGGCTCCCTCGGCCACGGTAATGATGCTGAAGCGTTTGCCTTTATGCGATCGGCCGAGGACATACTCGGCAATCGTGTCCAACTCATAGTCCATCTCGGGAATTAAAATCACATCCGCCCCGCCGGCAACGCCCGCATACAACGCAATCCAGCCGGCATACCGCCCCATCACCTCCACAATCATCACCCGATGATGCGAACTGGCTGTGGTGTGAACCTTATCGATGGCCTCGGTGGCGGTAGTCACCGCCGAATTGAATCCAAACGTTACATCCGTACCCCACACGTCATTGTCAATC
>JAAYQH010000161.1 GCA_012519365.1 Planctomycetota bacterium
CTCGCAACAAGGGAATGCAAGCAGAAGGTTTTTTTGCGATAAGCCGCCGGTCCACAGCGATTTGACTCAAATTTGAGCGAATGTGATAATGTGATATTGAAATTAAGTCGTATAAGGACTATAATCAAAAAAGTTTGGTGTTTATGGAGAGTTTGCAGATTGCTGGCATCAATTTTGAAAACCGGCGGAATTCTTTTGCCACTGTTAGCCTGTTCAGTGGGGGTTGCGTTTGGAGACATTGAAAGCCCAAAATACCCTTTAGAACCGGCCGCTTTGGACATCTCAGGCATTCGAGAACTTCAGCAGACCGATCCGAATCTGACCGGCACAGGTATCGTCATCGCCGCGGTCTGTCGGAGTATGAGCTACCTCAACGGCCTGCCGCAAAATGATTATCGGTTCAACATGCATCACACCAGCCTGGCCGGCGCTGACGTGCTTTTTGATGACCATTCGGACGGCCTTGACGGCATCTCATCCCACGCTACGGCCATAGGAGGCATTCTTATCGGACTTGACCCGCAGGCCCATTTGCCCGACAACACCGGATTTGAATATCGCGGAGTCTGTCCGTCGGCTTCTGTAGAGGTGTACGAGTTCTGGCGATTTGCGGCGTTGCGTTTGTTTGCAAAAAAACCGATCCCGGCCGATGTGATTACCCTGAGTTTGGGTGACTTGTTTGAGGATTGGTGGACGCGGGCCATTGAACGGGTGGCCGCCGAACAGGGGACGATCATCGTCGCATCCATCGGCAACGGACACACCGTCAAAGACCCTCTGCTTTACCCTGCCGCTGGCGCCAACGTCATCGGGGTTGGCACGATGCGGTCCGCTGTTAATCCCGACGGAAGCGTCGCGTTGGACCGATTTATCCCGCCGACCGTCGAGATCTCCAGCGGCGGACCAACAGAAGACTTGCGTTCCAAACCCGACCTTATTGCTCCCGGAAGTGCGATTGTCCCGCAGGCCTTTTCAGAAGACGGATATACGACCGTGACCAACGCGACCAGCCTTGCCGCCCCTCTTACGGCCGGCGCCGCTGCGTTGCTGTTGCAATATGCCTATGAGGACCCCACGCTTTCGGCGGAGTTGGTACAGTCGCCCCTTAACTGTGTCATCAAAGCCGTTTTGATGAATTCTGCAAAAAAACTGCCCTATTGGCATAAAGGCTGGATTTCCGAAGAAGACGACCAGACCTCGCCGCTGGATCGGCTTCAGGGTGCCGGAGCCCTCGATGCCGCCGCGGCCAAGGCCCAGTTGGCTGCCGGCAAGCAGCCGCCGGGTGAGGTTAGGGCAATCGGCTGGGACAGTCGCTCATTATCGCAGATGGATACCTTTTTGTATCTCTTTGAATCGCCCGACCCGAACGCAGTGCTGACGGCAACACTGACGTGGAATCGGCATTACGAAGACAGTTACCCCTTTCGAGCCAAAACTCAGCAAAGCGATTTGCGACTGGAATTGTGGGCATTTGACCCCAATGTCTCAAACGAGATGGTATTAATCGATGTCAGTGACAGTCCGGTCGATACCGTTGAGCACTTGTGGACGCCGCTAAGCAGCGGTTATACGTGGTATGCCCTGGCCGTTCAATTCAGCCCGAAAAGCAAAGGCCTTGCACCTGAAGAAGAACCGTTTGCACTGGCCTGGTCGGTCGGACCTGACCGCTCGCTGGGCGATCGGATGTGGCAGGACATAAACGGAGACGGCCGGATCAATCATCTTGACAGTTTCATTCAGTTATTGCTCAAAAGCGGACATCTGAGCACGCTTGATTCGAACTTTTACAAGAACGCACTCGGTCTTTCGCCCGAACGGTTTGAGTTGTTGACCACCCTGCGGCACCGCTGGCAGCCCTATCTGAAAGATTCGATCAAGCCGCTCGATTAGAGCCAGCTATCCGCAAAAAGTTATTCACAATAACAAGGCACCAACATCCCGCCCCCGCCGTATTCCCAAAATGCCTGGCTTCGCAGAACGCCTTGACAGGCGGCCTGCGGAGGGGAGGTATTTGTCCATCTTGTCCCTTGCCAAAGGCGTCTCGACGTGGTATAGTGCGCGACAATACCCCTGTTGACAGGAACTGAAACCATAACGCTGAAGTCAAACGGAAACCCATGAACCATCAAATAGACAGACAACTGGTCGAGCGTGCGGCACTGCTGTCACGGCTGGAGTTGAGCGAATCAGAAATCGCGCAGTTCAGCACACAACTGAGTGCTATTGTGGAGTATATCGAGAAAATCAACACGCTGCACACCGAACACGTCGAACCGCTGGCCCACTGCCTGCCGGTGCATAATGTGCTGCGTGCCGATGAGCCGCGGGGTTCGCTGAGCAATGCCGAAGCCCTGGCCAATGCCCCCGACACGATCGACGGCTATTTCAAAGTCCCCAAGATACTGGACGATAATTCAGGCGCATAACGTAACGTAATTAGCCCAAAAGGCCAATCTTATGAGTGATTTTCAGACAGCATTAGAACTGCGGGATGCTATTGCCGCCCAACACTGCTCAAGTACACAGGCCGTGCAACAAATGCTCAACCGCATCGAACAAGTGGACCCGACGGTTGGGGCTTATCTTTCCATTTTTGCTGACCGAGCGATTCAAGACGCCAAGCGTATCGACCAAAAAATCGCCGCCGGCCAGCCCGTCGGCCCGCTGGCGGGGGTTCCTGTGGCCGTCAAAGACAATCTTTGCACCACCTTTGGGACGACCACCTGCGGCTCAAAAATGCTGGAGCATTTTGTCGCCCCCTACAATGCCCATGTCATTGAGCGCTTGCAGGCTGCCGACGCGATTATCATCGGCAAAACCAACCTCGATGAATTTGCCATGGGCTCCAGCACAGAGAACTCCGCCCTGCGAAAGACGGTCAACCCGTGGGACAGCTCACGGGTAGCCGGCGGCAGCAGCGGCGGTTCCGCAGCGGCGGTCGCGGCCGGGCTATGTGCCGCCTCGCTGGGTTCGGATACCGGCGGCTCGATTCGTCAACCTGCCTCTTTTTGCGGTGTTACGGGGCTAAAACCGACTTACGGTCGGGTATCGCGATATGGATTGATCACCTATGGTTCCAGCCTCGACCAAATCGGCCCGCTGACCCGCGACACAGCCGACGCCGCTCTGTTGATGAACATCATCGCCGGACATGACAGTCGTGACAGCACCAGTGCCAGTGAGTCCATTGCGGTCAAGCCCGACTATCTGGCCGACCTGAAGCAGCCGATAAATGGCCTTCGGATCGCCGTTGTGCCAACTCTGAATGCCGGTGCCGAGGCGAGTGTGCAAAACGCAATCGAAGAAGCGTTGAAGGTCTACCAATCGCTCGGGGCAGAACGGATCGAAATCACCATGCCGCACTTTGATTACGCGATCGCCGCATATTATGTCATCGCCACCGCCGAAGCGTCCAGCAATTTGGCTCGTTTTGACGGCGTCCATTACGGCTATCGCAGTCCTAACGCCGGCAACTATATTGAGGTCTATTCCAAATCCCGCGACGAAGGTTTTGGCCCGGAGGTTAAACGCCGCATCATGCTCGGCACATTCGCCCTGTCCAGCGGCTACTATGACGCCTACTACGTGAAAGCCCTGAAGGTGAGAAACCTGATTCGGCAGGACTTCGTCAAGGCATTTGAAAAGGCAGATTGCCTGATGTTGCCTGTCAGCCCGACAACCGCCTTCAAAATCGGGGAAAAAACCGACGACCCGCTTCAGATGTATCTGGCCGATATCTATACCATCGCCGTGAATCTGGCGGGGCTGCCCGGCCTGAGCGTGCCTTGCGGCTTTGACGCGAAGAATCTGCCCATCGGTCTGCAAATTATCACCAACGCCTTCACGGAAGATAAGCTGCTGCGTATCGGACAGATGTATCAGTCGGTGACCGATTGGCATAAGCGCAACCTGCCGCTGTAAACCATTTTGAATCTCGGAAATAACGACCTGCTCCAAGGATTTAAGGTTCAAAACGTGAGCGAAAAATGACAAATTTGCTCGTAGTCTCTGGAGCAAAAAAGGATGCAGAAATGAGCTTAAACTATAACATTATCGTCGGCCTTGAAATTCACGTTCAACTGGCCACGCGAACAAAGATGTTTTGCGGCTGTGAATTGGAATTCGGCCAACCGCCCAACACACGGGTTTGTCCGGTCTGTCTCGGAATGCCCGGCGCGTTGCCGGTTATGAACAAAGCGGCCGTGGAGGCGGCCATCCTGACAGGTCTGGCGTTAAACTGTACGATTTCGCGCTTTACCAAGTGGGATCGCAAAAGTTACTACTATCCGGATCTGCCGAAAAACTACCAGATCAGCCAATATGACTTGCCTTTGGCCGAGAACGGCTATATCGAAATCCCGCTGGAGGATGGTACCAGCAAAAAGATACGCATCCGTCGTGCCCACCTTGAGGAAGACGCCGGGAAAAACACCCATACTCTCGGCAATTTCTCGGCGGTGGATTTGAATCGAGCCGGTACCCCCCTGCTGGAAATTGTGACCGAGCCGGACCTGAACAGCCCTTCCGAAGTGCGTCAGTTGGCTCAGGAACTTCAGCGGATCGTGCGCTATCTGGGTGTTTCAGAAGCGGATATGCAAAAAGGACATATGCGGTTTGAGCCGAATGTGAACCTGCATATCACACAGGATGGGCAGGTTTTCAAAACGCCGATCACCGAGGTCAAGAATCTGAATAGTTTTCGGGCGCTGGAACGCAGCATCGCCTGCGAGGTCAATCGCCAGTTGGATGAATTTCTGGCCACTGGTAAGACCCTGCAAATCGGCAATAAAAGCACCTATGGCTGGGATGACGTCAACCAAATGACGGTCCTGCAGCGGGAAAAGGAAGAAGCCCACGATTATCGGTATTTCCCCGATCCCGATTTGGTGCCGGTGGCAGTCTCAGACGAATGGCTTAGCCGCATCGCCTCTCGCTTGGGCGAATTGCCGCTGGCGATGCAGCAGCGTTTTGTTCGTGACTACGGTTTGAGCGATTACGATGCGCAGGTTTTGACGGCCGAAAAATCCACGGCGGTCTTTTTTGACGCGGCGGTCCGCTGCGGGGCCCAGCCTAAACGCATCTGCAACCTGCTGACTCAAACGGGACTGAAACTGGCCAATGAGAAACAAACCACAGTGGATGCCCTTGGCATCAGTCCTGGGCGGCTGGCGGCATTGGCCAACATGGTCGAAGCCGGACAGATCAGCGCAACCTCAGCAACCGTCATTTTTGAAACCATGACTCAAACAGATGAGGACCCGGCACAGATTGCCGAACAAAAAAATCTGCTGCAAAAAAACGACGCCGGCGAGATTGAGGCCTTAATTGAACAGGTCATTTGGGAAAATCAAAAAGCGGTTTCCGACGCGAAATCCAACCCCAAAAAAGCCAAAAAGGCCATGGGCTTTCTGATGGGACAGGTCATCCAGAAAAGCAAAGGACAGGCCAACCCCAAAATCGTCGCCGAACTTTTGAACCGAAAACTGATGGCCTGACCTCCAAAAGACAAACTGCCGCCGGCACGCCCACGCGGCGTATCTTACTTAAACGGCGAACAAAAAGCCAAACCCCAACACCCGACAATGAAGCGATACCCTCCGCTCAGGGTCACAAAGGGACAATAGGCTGATTCATTAAGGCCGGAAGGCCGTGCCACAAGGTCAAATTCAACTCACCCAACACAAAAAAAGGACGCAATGTTAACCATGCGTCCTTTTTTAGTGTCAGAAGAAGGAAACCGGCTATTGTTGATAGGATTGCTGAGCCAAGGCACCAATAGCATCTTCTTCGGTTTCCTGCTGCAACATAATCGTCGGCTTGACCAGAATAAGCAGGATCTGTTTGTCCTTGATTTGACTGCGATTGGAAAACAGACGTCCAAGTAACGGCAGTTTACCCAGCACCGGCACACCGGATTCCATTTCGCGTTCGGAGGTCAGGGTCAAACCGCCGAGCATCACGGTGCCGCGATCCGGTACCGATACACGCGTCATCACCGAACTGTTCTGCGTTAAGGGCAAATCATAGGTATCTGTTAGCGGTTCATCCGAAAACGGAGTTATTCCAACCGTCGTAACCGGTGTCGTATCCAACAATTCCGACAAATTGGTCATAATCCGCAAAAGCACATATTTTTTGTCCGCTGTGATGGTCGGTGTGATCGACATATAAATGCCGGTCGTGATATCTTCGTGTTCCACTTCCCAATAGGCGTATGTGTTGGTAACACCTTCGGTGGTGGTGCTATCCGTAACCAAGTCACTGCTGGATTTAATCCGCTTCTGCGTTTGCACATTCATCGTGGCCGATTCCCCATTCATCACAACAACCTTGGGCGCGGTCAACTGACGCGAATTGCGTTGGGCCTGGGTAGCGCGGATCATAAAGTCCACCGTCAGATCGTCCAATGCTACAACCGAGTCCACCCAGAACGCAGACCCCCCGCCGACCGTACTTCCGCCAAGAGCACCGCCAAGCGTGCTTGAAATATTCGTTCCGCTTGAGAAAATCTGCTCAAAGACATGGCGTTCAGAATCCTGTCGGAAATCCAACGGCAAGCCCTCGTTAATTCGTCTGCCGGGCTGTTCAATGGTTAACCGGCTGATATCCAGACCGATATAGTCAAGGAAGTTTTCATCGACAAGCAAAAACCGGGTTTCAATGGCAATCTGCTGGCCCAGGTCTTCTCGCAAATAATCCAGAAATTCCTTGATTTTCTGATGCACTTCAGGGGTCTGCCAAATAATCAGTTTCTTTTCGGCAAATTGCGAAATTCGGCCGTCACCGCCTTCGGTCCACCAACTTTGGGGTTCGATAGTCTGTAGAATCGTCAAAATCAGTTCATAAGCGCGCCAGCGTGAACGCCAGCTGCCGACTTCGTCGCTGCTTGAACTGCCGCCGCCACCACCGCCGCCGCCA
>JAAYQH010000162.1 GCA_012519365.1 Planctomycetota bacterium
AACTCTGTTTATGCCGGAAGGCATAGAGGACAACCGAGATGAGGTTTTTGCGTCGGCATAAATACATTTTGATCGCATTGACGGTCTATTGGCCGCTGGTGTTTGTGTTGACTCATATCCCCGTGCCGGATATCGCTCGCAAAAGTGGATTGGGCGACAAACTTATGCACACCCTGGCGTATTTTATGCTGACGTTTTTGGTCTGGTGTGCCGTAAGCCCGTACCAGCGTGTTCAATGGAGGCGGGCCAAGATGTGGTGGGTGATCGGTGCGATGGCCGTCTATGGGGCAATCGATGAGTCCTTGCAGGGCTTCGTAGGGCGTTCGCCGGCGGTCAGCGACTATCTGGCCAATCTGCTTGGCATTGCCTTGGCGATGGGACTGCTGAGTGTGTTTGAATTTTGGTCGGCTCTGCTGATCACAGCGATGGCGTGCGTGTTTGTGATTTCCAATCTCTCTAACTTGCCCCTGCTATATCCTCAATTTCACTTAAACACCGTTTTCCATTTTACCGCCTATGCCGGGCTGACCTTGATCTGGATTCAGCATCTTGAACGCTATTTGCCTTTGCGTTGTAATCGCGCGATGTGGTTGGCAGTTGCGTTGTCTCTGCCGGTGGCAATGTTGGCGGTCGTGTCGATTTCGGGACCGTGGTTTGGCAAGACGATTTGGTGGACGGATGTGGTTACCGCGGCGGTCGGCATTGTCGGGGCTGTTTTGTCAAGTTGGCTGAGTTTTTTTGTGAGTCTAAAGCGATAAGCCGCAGGGCCACTTCAGTATATTTCATATCATATTATAGGTCGATTTAGATTGGTCGTCTCTCTTAAAAGGTTTTTTGGGATAATTTCCAGATTTTCGGCAAATTTTTTCGAAAATTGACCATATTCTAACAACCTGTTTATGCGACGTGAATAAGCCGAAAGTGAAAAGTTAGATTTGCCTAATAACCAAGATAATGGGGGTTGTTTTGCAATAATCAGGACAATGTGTCTGCTCATTTCCGTTTTTACGATTCGGGGAGGGCTGATTGACTGTTTCCGTGGTTTACAGCAGGAGGTTTCCCATGCGATGGATGAAGGTTTCAGCGGCCTGTGTGCTGGTGTTCACGGCGGCTGTTTTGGCGGTTCAGCCGCCGGCAGATGACCGCTATGCGGCGGCAGTGTGGCATTGCCAGAGCATCGCCAACAATCGAACGCCGGATGATGCCAGCACAGGCAGGTCGGCCCGGGATCTTCGGCTGGATTACGGCAATACCATTACTCTGACGGCGGCAGGAACAGGAGCTTTCGGCGGGCGATCGCTGGATTTTGGAAACGACGGCACACGTTTTGCTAAGGCGGCGTCCTCGTGGCCGGGGCAGGCGGGCGATGAATTTCGACTGGACGGCTGGTTTTACTTTTACTCAACCGGCCTGCCCAGTGTCACCGGTGCGGCTACGATGTATGTGTTTTATATCAGCGACTCCGGCGCATCGGGGGTGATAGTCGAGATGTTCGTGCATACCAACGACCATCTGCGTTTTGGCATTTATGACAGCGGCGGCACAAAGCGCGTCGCCTCGCTGGCGTTGCGGGATCCCGCTGCGGGCATCGATCTGACGGACAAATGGGTGCACGTTATTGCCAGCTCCTCCAACACGCCCGGCCAACAGGGGGCACGACTGCGTATCGCCGATGGTCAGAACGAATACGAAAATTTTGCGGCGGGGACCAACGGCGATATGCGAATGGCCTCGCGTACGATCTATGTCGGGCACATGGACGGCAAGACCGGCAATTCGCCGCGGCGCGGCTTTCGAGGCAGGATGGATGAACTCAAACTATCGATCCGAGCCGATGAGCCGGATTATGCGTACGGGCCGAATCCGGCTTACGGCCAGGTCCTTCCCGCCAAGTCCGATCAGATACTTTCCTGGCGAAAGGGTGTCGGGACGATCACCCATACTGTGCGGATGGGGACCCACTCGACCATTGCCAACAACCCGATTGTGGGCGACGGCGTAACGGAGGATCGGGTAACTGTCCAAACCCTTGCGGGAAAGACCTATTACTGGCAGGTCAATACACACAACGCTTCCGGTACATCAGAAGGGGACGTGTGGCGATTTTCCACCGAGTCCGGCCGGGCCTACGGCCCCAGCCCGTCGCATAATGCGACCGATGTTACATACCCGGTTGATACCCTGACCCTTCGCTGGACGGGCGCCGAGGGAGTCGAAAGTTTTAAGGTGTATTTCGGCACGACCGAGACGCCGGAGTATTTAGGAGCGACCTTAAGCACCTCAATGGTGACGCCGGCCTTGTCGCCTTATACGCGATACTATTGGCGGGTGGACAGCATAACGCCCAACGGTACCGTTACCGGCGATCTGTGGACATTTCGCACGCGGGTATTGGCGTTTCCGGGAGCCGATGGATTCGGCCGCTGGGCCCGCGGCGGACGCGGCGGGTCGGTCTATCACGTAACCCATTTGAACGATTCCGGCCCTGGTTCATTTCGCGATGCAGTCAGCCAGCCGAACCGATACGTTGTTTTCGATGTCGGCGGGGTAATTCAAATCCAGGGTCGTGTGATTATGTCGCGCAATTTGACCATTGCCGGCCAGACTGCCCCGGGCGATGGGGTTGTGATTTACGGCAACGGCGCGTCCTATTCCGGCGCCAACGACAGCATCACGCGTTTTATGCGCTATCGGATGGGACGCGGCGGCGACAGCGGCGTGGACGGTGTTGCGGTGGCCAACGGCACGAATATGATCTGGGACCATTGTTCAGCCTCGTGGGGACGGGACGAAACGTTTTCGATTTCCTCTTCCGGGCCGGGCGTCAACGAGGGTAACTTTACCATTCAAGACAGCCTGATTGCCCTGGGGCTGCATTCGCATTCGTGCGGCAGTCTGATCGAGTGGAACAACACCAGCATTCTCCGCAGTGTGTATATTGACAACCATACCCGCAACCCCAAGGTCAAAGGGGTCAACGAGTTTATCAACAACGTGATCTATAACTGGCGTGTGGCCGGGTATATTCTCGGCGACACCTCGGGCGATTCATCTGCCAATATCATCCAGAATTATTTTGTCAACGGCCCAAGCACCAGCTCGTCGGCGTTTTCGCGGGCCAACGCCAATTTCCGGCTGTATGCTGCAAACAATTATCAGGATTCCAACCGCGACGGTGTGCTCAATGGCGGCCTGATACCCATCTCTGCCTACGGGCCGGTTACGTGGGTG
>JAAYQH010000163.1 GCA_012519365.1 Planctomycetota bacterium
CATTATCGACTAGTTGGCGTGTTTTGCATTTTCCAAGGATGACGGCATCGAACCCAATGACTGCGTCGTCCCCGAACAGGAAATCACGTATACCATTTGCTGGACCAATGATTCCAGCCGAACCGTATATGACGCCTTCATCATCGACTGGCTGCCGGAAGGCGTTACCTATTTGCAAGGTGCATGGGGCGTCGCGTTCGGCGACCCGAACGCCCCCCAATCGCCGCCGTTTACATTTATCCCGCCCGATCCGGGATATGATGCGGATTCGCACAGCTATGTCTGGCCGCTTGGAAACATCGGGCCGAGTACAAACGGCTGTGTTCAATTGAATGTGGTGGTTCATGAAAAGGCTGTCCCCGGGGGTGTCCTGCACAATGTGGCCGAACTCTACGGCACGGTGTACGACCCAAACGATCAGAATCCCGTGGAGAGATTGATTGCCAGAATCTTCAAAGACACTCCGGTGTGCTGTTATGCGGGGACCGTAGAGGAACTTTATGTCGATCAATCCGCAACCCATGGCAACAATACGGGACTGGATTGGCAGAACGCGTTTCTCGAACTGCGGGATGCGCTGGAGTATGCGCGGACTTCGATTTGCGGCACAGTGCATTCGATCTATGTTGCCCAAGGGACGTACAGCCCCGGCGATAAAGCCTCCAACAGTTTTGTCCTGCCGGACGGTATTTCCGTTTATGGCGGTTTTCCCAAAGGCGGCGGCGAGTTGTGGCAGCGAAACCCCGGACGGTATCAAGCCGTGCTGACCGGAACAGTGAGCGGCAGCCCATAATTGGGTGCAGCCAGCCTGATAAAAAAAACATCCGTGACACAATGGAAGTCAACAATGACAAAATTCAAACTCTTTTCTGAGGTAGCGGCTATGAAAAGATTACTCGGACTTTTGATGTTTGCGTACATATCTGTTTCAATGTCCTTTGCCGGCTACTCTGACGGCTGGATCACTGCCGAAGAATACGAGGGACATGTTTCATGGACCAACAGCAACCAATCCTTGATTGTCGATGGCGGTGGGGCTATCGGTATCGAAATGCGCAACCATAGTCAACTCGAAGTGCGGTCAACAAGTTCACCCTTGGGGCTTGGAAGCGGAATTCAGGTTATTGGCCTCAACGATTATAGCCATCTGGATTATCGCAATGGCGAAACATTTAACCTCATGCTCTACGGTAATGCTACAGCCGACCTTTACGGCGGGCGAATCGACTACCTGACCAGTTTCCAATATGCCGCGACAACGCATGTCAATATCTACGCTTTGCCCGGATGGTCATGGATTTCCGATGATCCGTTGCTCGGTATTCAAGGTCAATGGTGGGACGGTTCGCCATTTGATATCAAGTTCGACAATAAGGAATATCGGGGCTATGATCCCGTATGGATGATGATCGACGTCATTATCCCTGAACCTGCCACCTTTCTGTTAATGACGTTGGGCTGTTTTCTGATTCGTAATAAGAAACCGCGGATTGCGCCGATTTCACAGAATTTGTTAAAACATTCGTCGAAGGCTTTTTGCGTAATCTCGCCTGAGATAAAAGTATCAATTGTACTCTTATGTAGCATCTCTACTGTTTCCTTTGCCGGCTACTCTGACGGCTGGATCACTGCCGGCGAATACGAGGGGCATGTTTCATGGACCAACAGCAATCAACCCTTGATTGTCGATGGCGGTGGGGCCATCGGTATCGAGATGCGCAACCATAGTCAACTCGAAGTGCGATCAACAAGTACACCCTTGGGGCTTGGAAGCGGAATTCAGGTTATTGGCCTCAAGGATAACAGCCATCTGGACTATTACGATGGTGAAACATTCAACCTTATGCTCTACAGTAATGCCACCGCTGATCTCTATGGCGGACGCATTAATTACCTTACCAGTTTTAAAGATGCTGCATCAACACGGATTAACATCTACGCTCTGCCCGGTTGGTCGTGGATTTCAGATGACCCGCTCGAAGGGATTCAAGGACAGTGGTGGGATGGCTCACCTTTTCGAATTGAGTTTACAGACGAAAACGAACGCTATCACGACGTGGACCCAGTCTGGATGAATATCAATGTCATCATCCCCGAACCAGCCAGCCTGTTTTTGATAGCAATAGGAATTGCGCTGATTCGAAAACGATGAGTGATAGAAAAAAACACGATGTCTGCAAAGGAGAAGAGTATGTTTAACAAATCTTTCTGTCTATACATATTGTCGGTCTATCTGAGCATCTTTCAGATTTGTTCTGCCCAGCGTAACAGCGTGATTGTTCGGATGGGCCATAATACGGTTCTTGACGGATTCACAGTAACCGGAGCAGCAGAGGCTTGTATTTTGGGTGAAAACGTAGATTTCACAGTCGAAAATTGTGTTATTACAAATAGCCAAGATGCTGGAGTCCACGTCATTAACGGCAATGTTTTTCTGAAATGGTGCGACTTGAAACAAAATGGATGGTACGCTGTATATCATGAAGGAGAGGGCTTTACGCTCCAAGTGGATAATACGCACATTCGCAAAAACAAACAATACGGCATTTTCTGCCAGAATTCAACTCTAACTTGCACAAACAGTATTGTCTCCGAGGCCGATTTAAGCCAAACCGGAAACGCAGGCATTACGATGTTTAACCCATGGAACAGGCCTTTTCTTCAAAATATGACGGTCGCCCATAACAAATCGGTAGGAATATGGCGCGTCGGCGGCGCGTTGCCGGAAATCCAGAACAGTATTATATTCCATAACAGTGGCCCTGCCCTTGCGGGATTTTCGGCCGATGAAGCGGCATGGTATAGCTGTATCGAAGACGCCAACAGTGTCAATTACAACATCAATGTTGACCCTCAGTTTGCCTACTTCGACCCGAACAACGTGCGTCTGTCACCCGGCAGTCTC
>JAAYQH010000164.1 GCA_012519365.1 Planctomycetota bacterium
AATACAAGATATCAAGGCCGATCAAATGCTTATCCCTTACTATCTTTATGACAAAAGGCCGGAGTATCTGGTTATTGGGGGATTTGTCTTTCAAACATTGACTCGTGATTATATGACCTTGTGGGGTGAGAACTGGCAAGGCAGGGTGCCGCCCCATCTGTTTTGGTATTTTCGAGAGAATGCCTTCTGCCCCACCGACCAGCGCCAGGATGTAGTCCTTCTTAGCTATGTGCTGCCGACCGAGAGCAACCTGGGGTATCATCAACTGGGGCAACTTGTCGTTAAGTCGTGCAATGGAATTGAGATAAGTTCGCTTTCTCAAATGGCTGATGTCATGAAAAAGACGGCTGAATCCCCTTTTTATGCTGTGGAATTTGAGCTTCAGTCCCCTACCGTTGTTATTCCTAAGGCGTATTTGCCTATGACCAATCAGATGGTCAAGGATCTGTACGGTATTCCGGAAATATCTTATATTGACAAGAAATAAGCTATCGATGGCTTTTGTTGCCTCGATCCTTTGTAACTCACCTTTAGACACACACATATACTCACACAGCCTGTGGAATTGCCTCACGATTTATCTCCTGTCTATTTGCGTGGACCAGGAAATTTTTTGGAAAGTCCCACTTTTCTTGAACTGCATTGTCTGAGATGTTTCACGTGAAACATATTGGTAAAAGATAGTTTTTCTCAGCAAGTTCAATGTTTCACGTGAAACATCGGGATTGACATTTTTTTCTGGAAATTTTGGAGAAAACAGGTTACAACGGCCGAATTATTCATAGAAACAGATTAGAAGACCCTTTATTGAGTTTGGAGGTTGATATGGCCGACAGTAAAAAAGCAAAACGATCGCATTTGGGACGAGGTCTGGAGTCTCTGCTGGGGCCGATACAGCCGCCGGCGGGGGGGTATGTGAATGAGCCGGCAAAAGACCAACCCCGCCATCGGACGGCTGATTTTGCCGCTGACGTAAGGATGGAAATGAGCCAATTCGAGGTGCCTCTTTCCCAAATCAAGCCAAATCCGTATCAGCCGCGAACGGATTGGAATGAAGACCAATTGAGCGAATTGACCCGTTCTATTCGTGAAAACGGAGTTATTCAGCCGATTATTGTCCGAAAAAACGGCGAATGGTATGAGATAATTGCCGGTGAAAGGCGTTTTCGGGCTGCTTCACGGGCCGGCCTTGAGATGATTCCGGCACTGGTTCGGTCCGCAACCGACGAGGAAATGTTGGAGTTGGCGTTGGTGGAAAATATTCATCGGGCCGATTTGAATCCGATAGAGCGAGCCAAGGCCTATCAGAATTATATTCAGTCGTTTTCGTTGAGTCAGACAGAAGCAGCGCAAAAGCTGGGCGAGGATCGCACAGTCATATCTAACCACTTGAGATTGCTGGACTTGCCAAAGGATATTCAGGATATGCTTGTCGGTAAACAACTCTCGATGGGCCATGCGCGGGCATTGTTGGCGTTGCCGTCTGATGAGCTGCGGCGAAAGTTGGCCAATCGGGCTTTGGCAGGGCGGCTTAGTGTGCGTGAGGTGGAACGGCTGGTACGGAAATTTCTTGAAGACAAACAAAAACCTGCCGAGGAGAAGCAAACCAAAGAAGCATATATAATAGACCTTGAAAGTCGACTACAATCAATTCTTGGCACAAAGGTCAGCATCGAGCCCAAAAAGAAGGGCAATCGGGGCCGCATTATCATTGATTATTATTCGCTGGACGACTTTGAGCGTCTCACCGAGAGAATCGGCCTGCCTGTCACTGAACCTTTATGAGTGCTGCTGAGACGTTGCTGCAATGCGGGGCAGCGGTGGAATTTATTTTGGATTCAGATAAGTGGACATAGGCCGCAATTTTTTTCCAAAATCGATGAATTATTCTTGGACACTTTGAGCTTGTGAGCGCATTCACAAGACAGAAGGGAGTTTTTGATGCACTCATTGACAACCGGGCTGTGGACGGACAAATATGAATTTACGATGGCGCAGGCGTATGTCGAGGACAACATCCACAATCGCTCGGCGTGTTTTGATTATTTTTTTCGTACACAGCCGTTTGGCGGGGGGTATGTGGTTTTTGCGGGACTGGAGGATGTCCTTGACGGGCTGCGTGCGTTTCGTTTTGACGATGATTCGCTTGATTTTTTGAAATCGCAAGGGTATCGCCCTGCGTTTTTGGATTATCTTTCGCAATTCCGCTTTCGGGGGGCGGTCTATTCGGTACGTGAGGGAGAGGTGGTGTTTGCCAATGAGCCTGTTGTTCGTGTGGAGGGGACGTTGATCGAGGCGCAGTTGGTTGAGACGCTGATTTTGAGCATGGTGAATTTTCAATCGCTGATTGCCACCAAGGCCGCACGCATTCGCTTTGCCGCCGGCGTCGAGAAAACGCTGAGCGATTTTGGCTTTCGTCGCGCCCATGGGCCGGGGGGCATCGGGGCAGCCCGCGCGGCGGTTATCGGCGGTTTTAACAGTACCTCCAACATGGCCGCGGCCCGGCGGTATGGTTTGACGGCGGCCGGGACGATGGCCCATTCGTACGTACAGTGTTATCACGACGAATTGACGGCCTTTCGTGCATTTGCCGCCTCGTGTCCGAATGGATGCATTCTGCTGGTCGATACCTATGACACGCTGCACAGCGGTTTGCCGAACGCCATTCGGGTGGCCAAGGAAATGGAAGCGAAAAATCAACGGCTGTTTGGGATTCGTCTGGACAGCGGCGATTTGGCGTATATGGCCAAGCAGGCACGAAAAATGCTCGATGCCGAGAATCTGAACTATGTCAAAATCGCTGCCTCCAATCAACTGGATGAATATCTGATTCGAAGCCTGAAACAGCAGGGCGCACCGATTGATCTGTTCGGTGTCGGCACGCGTCTGGTCATCGGCGATCCGGAAGGGACGCTGGACGGGGTGTATAAGCTCTCGATGGTGAACGGTGCTGCTTGTATGAAGGTCTCGGATTCGCTGAGCAAAGCGACGCTGCCCGGCGTCAAGCAGATTCGTCGGTTCAGCAATGGACAGGGCGCTTTTGCAGCCGATGCGATTGTCTTGCAGGACGAGCCGACGATTGAGCGTATGATTCATCCGACCGAGCCGCACAAGACATTCGAGCTGGCCGGGTTGAGCTGCGAAGAGCTGCTCGTCAAGGTTATGGACGGCGGTGAACGAACGGCTGAGCCGGTTTCTGCTGCCCGGTCGGCTGACTATGCCCGAAGCCGACTGGCACTGCTGCCTGAGGAATATAAACGATTTGAATTTCCCCATATTTATAAGGTGGGGCTCAGTGCGAAATTAAAAAACCAGCGGGATGAACTGATCGGCCGCTATCAAAAATCGCAGCGCGGAGCGAAACGATGAACGCCTTAATTATCATCGATGTGCAGAACGATTTTTTGCCCGGCGGGGCACTGGCCGTTCCCCGCGGCGATGAGATTATTCCTTTGTTGAACCGTTTGCAGGGGCATTTTGAGCTGGTGGTGGCCACTCAGGATTGGCATCCGAAAAACCACAGCAGTTTTGCGTCCGCGCATCGGGGTAAAAAGCCACTGGAGACGATAGAACTTGACGGCTGCGAGCAGGTGCTTTGGCCGGAGCATTGCGTCCAGGGCAGCCGAGGGGCGCAGTTGGCTGAGGCCCTTGACTGTCGCCGCGTGCAGGCCATTATCCGCAAAGGCACAGACCCCGACATTGACAGCTACAGCGCTTTTTATGATAATCTGCATCGACGAACAACCGGTTTGGGCGGGTTTTTGAAAGACCACGGCGTTGATTGCGTTGTGATAACAGGACTGGCAGGGGAGTATTGTGTCCGTTACACGGCCCTGGACGCGCGGCAATTGGGATTTCAAACCGTCCTGCTGACCGATGCAACACGACCGATCTCATCGCAGGATTTTGAATATGCCGTCGGAAATCTTCGCAATTACGGCGTGCTGGTTACAGAATCCGCGAAGTTCTTAAAAAACTGACCATTTATCGACATTTCAACTTGAATCGAAAGAAGGTGCCTGTTTCCAGACAAAACCCGGCAAGATCAAATTGATTGACAATCTTTCTGGAATCTGTTATAATCACATCCGTTATAGCGTGCCGGTTAAGGAGAAAAAAAGATGAAAATGGTGTCAATTTACGCTGTGCTGGTTATATCTGTGATGACTGCACCCCTGATGTCCGCAGGCGACCCCAACGATTGGTATCAAGAAACACTCAAAAAGGCTGAGCAGGGTCATGCCGCCGCTCAATACAATCTGGGCGTGATGTATGCCAACGGCCAAGGTGTGCCGCAGGACTACAAGGAAGCCGTTAAGTGGTTCCGTAAAGCTGCTGAGCAGGGGGATGCCGACGCTCAATTCAATCTGGGCTTGATGTATGCCAACGGCCGAGGTGTGCCGCAGGACGACAAGGAAGCCGTTAAGTGGTTCCGTAAAGCTGCTGAGCAGGGGGATGCCGACGCTCAATTCAATCTGGGCTTGATGTATG
>JAAYQH010000165.1 GCA_012519365.1 Planctomycetota bacterium
GAACCGATACGCCTGTAATATGAATCGTTTTCGGCACGGCCGCAAAGCAGTCCAGCCGCGACGAAATCTGCATCATATCCCGCACGTGCATGCCCGGTTTATCCATACCGAAATGAAACTGCAAGCCGAATGCATCAAAGCTGATTCCGCTTTGAATGACCATATCTGCATATACCAGCGGCGGAATGGTTGTTTTATTGACCGCGTAATATTCACCCCAGGGATATAGAATGTCGATAATTTTACGGGATTTGGTGTCGGTGGATCTGGCTGCCAGACAGGCGGTGCGTGTCATCTCGAGGGCCTGCTCAAACGAAAATTCAAAGCAGTTCAGTGCGTTCATACCGGTAATGACTCGCCAGGCGTGGATATATTGAGCGTATCGGTTGACAATTTCTGAGACAAATTCGTAAGCCCGTTCACGAATTTTTTCAAAGTTTTTTTCGCTTTTCAATAGCCATTGTGGCAGCAGGGACGGCTCAAAACACAACAACGGCCCGGCACACAGGGCCAGCCGCTTGCCCCCGAGCACATCGAGACATTTATCGATGGGGTCAAAGTCAAATGTGCCGGGTTTTTGTTCAATTTGTCCCCAGTTGATCGGAATGGTTACAAACCCGAACATTTCCAGCAGCCACTTGCGATAGCGTTGATTGTCCATCAGCGCCGGGTCAACAATGCAGCCGAGAGTGTGCCGGCCCAGCCCGCGATTTTTGAACCGCAGTGCCAGATATTGCTCGGCATGGCGGGAGGCCAGTGTCTCGGAAAACTCCAACCCCTTGGCCAGGGCCTGGTCGGCCAGCACGGATGCCTTTTCCGGCTCGCGAATGTGCCGCAGGGCATCGATAAACAAATCTTGTGCCTCTTGAGCTTGGGATTCAAGGGTGTCTGACTGGTCAAACAAGGCCCAATCTTCGCGTTTGAGCGTTATCTGCATCAGCCGAGCACGAGCCAACTCGACGTTGAGAATATACGGCTCGGCTCGCTCGGGAATGCGGGTAGTGTTCAGCAGCAGCCGCCCGAATCCCTCAACCGGCCAAAGCAGTGCCAAACCGGCTGCGTCCTGGCTTTTTTTGGTACACTCAATGATGCCGTCCTCAAATCGAATAGACTCGACATGACGGAACGGAATCATATCTGCACCAAACAGATAGGCCCCCGATAACGTAAAATCTTTCAGAAGCTGACCGTCTTTATAAACAAGGAATTTCAAAAAAATACCCCTCTATAACAATGTTTTCCATAACGGGAACACGCCGGCAAAGGGGGGATTATAGCAAACTAACCGGAAATTGCAACATTTCTCTTTCTGTCTGACTGCCTTGCGGCAGATAAGCAAACGAAACGACATTGGGGTTTGGCGTGCGGGGGTGTCTTGTCTATAATTTAGAGTTTTTGTTTTTGGTATTTCGATATGATATAACTTTTATTGGCTCCAGGGTGACCAGTCCCTCTTCGATCATTTGATCCAGTTCCGGCAAAATGTCTTGAATTTTGTCGGGTTTATCGACTATCTCAATCACCATCGGCAAATCTTCGCTGAGCCGCAGGAGTTTGGCAGTGTGCATGCGACTGTGTGCACCAAACCCCATGATTCCTCTGACGACAGTTGCCCCTGCGATGTCGTGTTCTCTGGCCAGAAGAACGATTGCCTCATAGAGCGGTCGTCCGCGGTATTTGTCGCTTTCACCGATGAAAATCCTTAATAATTGGGCATCTGATGGGGATTTCATGGGCATCCTTTCAATTAAATAAGCCGGCCGAGTCGAACCCCCGCCAGCATATAGAATAAACCAACACCGTTTTGAAGCAGAATAATCCCAACGGCAGAGAGCCATTGTGCGTCGGAAATCAGTTGGTGGCACTCAAATATCATCGTTGAAAAAGTGGTAAAAGCCCCGAAAAATCCGACGAAAAGAACACTCCGTATCTCAGCATTTAAGAGACTTGTTCGCTCCAAAAAAGACCAAATAAGCCCGAACAGGAGACAACCGATGATATTCACCACCGCTGTTCCGAGAGGGTACACTCCGCCTACAGTCCGCTGAACCCATCCGGAAAGCCCGTATCGGTCCAGCGACCCGACAGCACCGGCTAAGCCGAGGGCAAACAATTTCATCAACATTCTGACTCTCTCACCTATAAATTACGGAAATATTGGACAATATGGAGACTGGATTCTGCATACGCGCCTAAAAAAGTCATGAATCCAGCCCTTGGGGTGCAGCAGTCAGCCCTTGAAAGACTGATTTTAGACTGGCTACATCACCTGTTATCAGTCTGACCATAGCCGCGGTGTCTAAATTTGTCAATGAGATACAAAAGCGAGCTTGTTTTTCTTAAAAAGAGAGGCAACGTCTATTGCTTATGATTGAATCTATTTTGTTGGTTTGGCCTTGCTTTTTGGTGAGGGACCGCTATAATTTTCCACCCGTAAAGCTACTAATCGAATTGTTAATCCAAATGATAAGAAAGGTTGAGTTATGGCCAATGCAATC